>RCNO01000005.1 GCA_003731685.1 Bacteroidetes/Chlorobi group bacterium MS-B_bin-24 | reverse complement strand
CTAACTGCTCAACTTTTTTAGTTAATTCTTTCATCCCTGCAACCTATTATTTTTGTTAAAATTGCAAAAAATTAATTTTTTTTTAATGCATAATTCGGGTTTAAATATGGCAAATTAAACAAAAAAATATTTACTCGGTTAGGAAAAGGTTCAGTAGGGGGAAAAATTTTCGCCCATACGATGTTATTGTCAACGAACATCTTTGTTTTGCAGGGGCGACCGGCCTGTCGCCCCTACGTTGTTATTGCCTGTGCACATCATTGTTTCGTGGGGGGCAAGTTATAAATTGCCACTGCAAAATATTAAATTATTTGGTATTTAAACCGAAAACCCGATTTCCTGAGCCAAACGGGATTCATTAAAGAAAGACATCGGATGTTTGGGAACATCCGATGTCTGAAAATATTTGTAGGGGGCGAAAAATTTTTCGCCCATACGATTACGATGTTTCGTTTATTTTTTTGTAAAATTTTATAAAGTAAAAAATACAATCCATACTATCCAAGCAAGTATAAATCATTAATTCTACACCTCTTTGTTAAGAGAATAAATTTTTCGGATTTCTATTCCGAACTTGCTATGTTAGTTAATCTCTTAGATTAATTTTCAACTTTACGTTAAAAAATTATGAAAAATTTTTTAAGTTTGTTCAAATTTAATTGGGAATGTTTTAATCACAATTTTTTAATTTGAGGAGCAAATGAACCAAAAAAATACAAATTTAAGTTTAGAAGTTTTCGAGGGGATTTTCGATAATCTTCCAGTGGCAATCTCTGTCAAAATACTTCCCAATTTCGATATCGTCTATGTTAATTCTACATTCGAATCTCTTGCACACAAAAACGCAGATGAAATTCTTGAAAGACAAATTACAGATATCTTATCTCCAGACGCTGCAAGACAAATGGAAGAACTCGATGCAAAAATTGTCGCCGAAAAAGTTCCTCTGAAAATTCCTTTAAAGAATCCCTTTGGCAACAATCCAAACTTAATGCTGGAAGTTCAAAAAATTCCCTTGGTCGACAAATCAAAGAGCGAAGTCAAATACATCGTCGACTACTACCAAAACATTAGCCAGCAGACGAGTGCAGATGCAATTCTCCGCGAAACTGAACTGCTTTATAAAAAGATTTTCGAAAATCTTCCTCTCGGAATCGCGCTAATCCGAGAAGAAGATTATACGATTATCGAAGTTAACTCCAATTTCTTGAATATTTTTGAATTGGAATTCGATAAAGTAATGTATAAACCTGTGTATGAATTACCTTTTTGCACAGAAAAAGAAAGATTGGCAATTTACTTCAACACAGCAAAGGAATTCGATAGTGCACAAACGCTCGAAAGACAATACACTTTACCTTCGGGGAAAGTTGTTAGCGTGTTGTTCAGCATTTTCTACCTAAAATTTCTTGAGCAAGAACCTTGGTTTGTTCTTGTTGTTAATGACATTTCAACTTTGGAAGAAGCCAACCAGGAAATTCTTGCCCACATAAAGAAGGAACAAGAACTAAACAGACTTAAAAACCGCTTCATTTCTTTGATTTCTCACGAACTTAGAACTCCTCTTTCGNCAATTTCATTATCGGTTGACATCTTACAGAAATTTGGGGANAAAATCGATGATAAAGAAAAAGAGAGAAATTTCGAACAAATTCGTAGTTCTATCAAAACAATTTCGAATCTTTTAGAAAATGTTGCAAGACTGGAAAAACTTACCGACACTGACTTCACACTAAATTTCCAGCAGATTTCTTTCAAGGAAGCAGTCAAGAAAATCAGCAAAGAAGTGGAACAAGCATTTAATCTCCACAACGCTATTAATTTACAATTCNACGAAGAAGACGATTTCCCTTGCGAAACAGATGAAGTCCTTTTGGAAATAGTTTTAACCAATTTGATTAATAATGCTGTAAAATTTAGCCCCGAAGGTAAAGGAGTTAATATCAAAGTAGGAAAGATAAACGGAAGTATAGAGTGCTCGATTCAAAATTTTGGAGAGCCAATCCCAACAAACGAAATAAACCACATTTTTACTCCATTTTACAGAGGTTCCAATATTGGGAAATCAAAAGGATTTGGAGTTGGGCTTTCGCTCGTCAAAAAAGCACTGGAACTACTAAACGGTAGCATAGAAATAAGTAGTTCCGCCAGCGAGGGAACTATTGTGAAGTTCACTTTGCCAATACGAATCAAAAGTCGATAACTCGTTTTAAAATTTCAGCCTGTTCTTGATTGTGTCGAGAAAAGGAACCTGTAGCTGGCGAAGCAGAAGCTTGCCGCCCAACATAAAGAAGCCTCATTCCGTCGGGCAAAAACTCAAAAGAATGTTCAAACATATAACTCCACGCTCCCATATTTTGCGGCTCTTCTTGAAACCAAATGAATTTTTGTGCATTCGGGTACCCCGAGATAATTCCTTTGAGGTACTCTATATTTAATGGATAAAGTTGTTCAACCCTAATGATGGCAAAATTTTCCTTTTCAACCTGGCTTTGGCTAATATAGGAAACCAAGTCCCAATAAACTTTACCAGAAAGTAAGATGACCTTTTCGACCTTATCAGGATTTGGAACATTGGCATCATTATAAATGTCTTGGAATTTGCCATTAGTAAGTTCGGAAACATAAGAAACAGCAAGAGGATGACGAAGCATACTCTTTGGCGTCATCAAAATTACGGGTTTGCGAATGAACATCTGGCGACGCAAAAGATGAAAATAATTTGCAGGCGTTGTTAAATTTGCAACTATCATATTATTTTCGGCACAGAGCTGGAGGAAACGTTCCAGCCGGGCGCTCGAATGCTCAGGTCCCTGACCATCGAAGCTATGGGGAAGNAGAACAATTAGGTTCGAAGTCTTGCCCCATTTCTTTTCGCCAGCAGAAATGAACTGGTCGAAAATAGGCTGGGCAACNTTGGCAAAGTCGCCAAATTGAGCTTCCCAAANAACCAAACTATTCTCGGCTNCAAGGCTGTAGCCATACTCGAAACCCAAGATNGCGGTTTCNGAAAGTGGGCTGTCGTATATACGCAACTTNCCTTGTCCCGAAGCGATATGGTTCAAAGGAACATACTCATCTTCGGTTTCGAAATCTATATAAACAGAATGCCGTTGGCTAAATGTTCCACGACGGGAATCTTGTCCCGNTAACCTNATATTTTTGCCATCGAGAAGAATAGTNCCAAAAGCAAGCGATTCGGCAAAAGCCCAATCGATTGGCGTCGAAAAATCTTCGAGCAATTTTCTTCTTTTTTCGATTAAAGATTTCAACTTAGGATTGATGTGGAAACCTTCCGGAATATGGGTAATCGACTCAACAACCTTTCGGATAGCATCAGGAGTAACAGCAGTGTTGAAATCGACGAATGGGTCGAAGTCTTCGATTTTTTCGGGCGTAGGATGAGCATCTTTCCGACTTTTAAGATTTATAAAAGCATTCTGTAATTTTTCCTGATAATCTCGCTCGAAGTCAAGCGCANTTTCTTCTCGAATAATTCCATCTTGAATTAATTTACGCTTGTAAATNTCGCTAATTGGCGGGAGGGAACGAATCTTTTTATAAAGTAAAGGTTGGGTGTATGTTGGTTCATCGGCTTCGTTATGTCCATATTTACGATAGCAAAGTAAATCAATGATAACATCGGTATGGAACTTCTGTCGGTATTCGAAGGCAAAAATCGCAGCATTAGCAACGGCTTCGGGGTCGTTCCCATTGATATGAAGAATTGGAACTTGTATTCCCTTTGCAATATCAGTTGCATAATACGAAGACCTTGCTTCGGTTGCAGGAGTGGTGAAGCCAATTTGGTTATTTATCACAATGTGAATGGTTCCGCCAGTACGATAACCGTGAAGCTGCGAAAGATTCAAAGTCTCGGCAACTACGCCCTGCCCAGCAAAAGCAGAGTCGCCATGAATCAACACTGGCAAAACTTTTGTATGGCTATGGTCTTGGAAATTGTTAACAAGGGCACGGGCAATACCTTCGACAACGGGGTCGACAAATTCAAGATGGCTTGGATTGGGAGAGAGTATTACAGGTATTGAATTACCGTTGGGCGAAACATAAGTTCCTTCGGCTCCAAGATGATATTTTACATCCCCGCTTCCCATAAATGAATTCGGGTCAACATCGCCTTCGAATTCTTTCAGTATGTCCTCTATCTTTTTACCAATTTCATTTGCAATGAAATTAAGCCGACCGCGATGAGCCATTCCAACAACAACAGCGAGAAGNTTATCGTCGGCGGCACTCTGCAGTATTTTATCNATCAANACAATGGCACTTTCGGCTCCCTCGAGCGAAAACCTCTTGTGTCCTATGTATTTGGTATGAAGGAAATTTTCGAATTCTTCGGCTTCGATTAGTTTTCGCAGGAAATAAATTTTTTCCTCTGTCGAAAACTCTTTGAATCCTTCGAGCTCAAGTCGCCGTTTAATCCAATCTTTCTTCTCGGGGTCTTGAATATGCATAAATTCAAAGCCAATGTTGCCGCAATAGGTGTCTCGGAGTCGTTCAATAATATCCCGCAATGGAAGATTATTTTTTTCCCAAAGGTCTTCGGCGTGGAAAATCCTATCGAGGTCCCAAATGGTAAAACCATAGTATGCAGGGTCTAATTCTGGATAATAGTAAGTGGCATAGCCAAGTGGGTTACTCGAAGCAAGTAAATGCCCCCGGACACGATAAGCATTAATCATCAGCTCGACGTGGGCGCTCTTTTCGATTATCTCATTTTCGTCGATTTTCCCAAATTGAGTTACAGGAGTTGTATCAACTTCCCAGCGAATTGGCTCGAAAGGAATATACAAAGTTGCAAAGATTGAATCGTAAAATTGCTCTGCACCAAGCAGAAGCTCTTGAATGTACGAAAGAAATTCAGCAGATTCAGCCCCCTGAATTATTCTGTGGTCATAAGTATTTGTAATTGTAACCACCTTCGAAATTGCAAGCGTCGTGAGAACTTCGGGTTTAACAGCTTTGAACTCTGTTGGATAATCTATTGAACCAATTGCGATAATCAGAGATTGGCCTCGCATAAGCCGAGGATTCGACATTGTTGTTCCAATCATCCCGGGATTTGTAATCGAAACAGTAGTATTTTGTAACTCTTCGACTTGTATCTTACCTACCCTTGTTCGCGCTATCAAATCATCATACTTCTGCACAAACTCATCGAATTTCAAATTTTCAACGCCCTTTATATTTGGAACCAACAGACCCCGGCTGCCGTCTTTTCGAATAATATCGACTGCAAATCCTAAGTTAACCGACTTTCTTTTTAAACGATACGATTTCCCATCTTGCCGAATGAAAGCGTCATTCATCGATGGGAACTTCTTCAAAGCTCGAATGATTGCCCAAGTGATTATATGGGTAAACGAGACTTTCCCTCTTTTTAACTTGCCCAGATATTTGTTTATAATCCTTCGGTTCTCGTCCAAAACCTTTACGGGAATCGTTCGAACGGAAGTCGCAGTCGGGACAGAAAGGCTGAACTCCATATTTTCGGCGAGCCTTTCCTGCACTGAGCTGATAGGCACAAGCTCATCGTTGGGACTGCTTTGCACATCCTTCAAGGAAAGAGGCGGAACATCGCGATAGCCGTTTGTTTCCTCGAGCATCTGCTCAACTTTTGGCTCGAAAGCCACCTTGTCGCCATACTTCGCCTTGAAATATTCTTGCCACTCCTTCGACACGCTACTTGGGTTCTGCAAATACTTCAAATAAAGCTCGGCTTCGTATGCAGCATTCAAATCTACCATTTTTATACTCTAATCCTTTTTATGTGTTCAGAATGACGAAAAAAAAATTTAAATATTCTTAATAAATTTCAATTAAGTAGGGGCGAATAATTATTTGCCCCTACAAGATATTAAATGATTTGGTGATTTGACCGAAAACTCTCGTTTGCAATCCCCAATTACAAAAAGACATCGGATGTTTGCGAAACACCCGATGTCTGAAATACTTGTAGTGGCTAACCTATGTATTCGCACTTTGTTCCTGCATTTTATGTGCAGACACATAGGTTGGGCAATACGATGTTGATGATGTGGAATGGTTGGAAATTGTGAGTTGTTGTAGGGGCGAATAATTATTTGCCCTTACAAGATATTAAATTATTTGTTGCTTGACCGAAAAACTCTCGTTCATGACCCACTTTTACAATAATACATCGGATGTTTGCGAAACATCCGATGTCTGAAAACTTAGAAATTTTCGTAGGAACGAATCTGTAAGTTCATTCCTTTTCCTATGTGTTTTCCACTAATGCTACATCCTATGAAGATTTGCTTTGTAAGGTACAATGCTATGTTTTTTAGGTGCAATTTATAAAATGCCCCAACAATAAAGCAAATTATGATAAATTTTTAAAGTTCAAATATAGGATGGATTGTAATGAGCAATTACCTAGTTTTTTTGGCTTTGGAAATTCACACAAGTTTCCCTTTAATGATTGCCTAATTGCTTTTCTAAAACAGAATTTAGTTTTTAAATCAATGTTTTATTAATAATTTCTAAATTTGTAGTTTTTAAAAAGTGAAAAAATGAAAATAGCAGTCATTGGGCTTGGTTATGTAGGATTGCCTCTTGCACTTGCAATTCGCAAGAAAACAAATCACGAAGTCGTTGGCTACGACCCCAAAGAAGAAAAGGTTAACAAAATCCTGAAAGGGATTTGCCCAATCGAAGATTGCCAAGCCGAAGCAGACCTGAAAGAGTTCAACATCGTTGCCTCAACGGAAGAGAAAATTATCGAAGGCTCCGATATTTACTTCGTTTGCGTGCCAACCCCTGTTCTCGATGATTACACACCCGATTTGAGACCTTTGACAAAGGCGATTGGGACAATTGCCAATTACCTTCGCCCTTCTCAATACGTCGTTATTGAATCGACTGTAAATCCCGGAGTTTGCGACGAATTGGTNATCCCTATGCTCGAAGAATTGAGCAAACTTAAAGTCAACAAAGACTTTTTCGTCGCTCATTGTCCCGAACGTATTAATCCCGGCGACCCGAAATGGAATGTTTACAACATTCCGAGAAATGTTGGTGGNTCTTCGCCCGAGGCAACAAAATTCATAGCAGATTTTTACCGANAAATTCTTGATGCAGAAATTCACGAAATGCCCGATTTGAAAACAACAGAAGCAACAAAAATCATAGAAAACACCTTCCGTGATATTAACATTGCCTTCGTCAACGAACTTGCTAAAAGCTTCGAAGTTCTTGGTATCGATATACTTAAAGTCATCGAAGGAGCNTCGAACAAGCCTTTTGCTTTCCTGCCGCACTACCCCGGATGTGGCGTTGGAGGGCATTGCATCCCGGTCGACCCGTATTATCTCATTACGCGAGCCTCGAAAAGCGGCTTCGACCACAAGTTTTTGAAGCTTGCTCGTGAAATAAACAATTCTATGCCAGCACACACAGTTAACCACTTGATAAATGCATTGAATAAATTTGAAAGACCCGTGAAAAACACCAAAATTGCACTTCTCGGGCTTTCATATAAACCAAATCTTGGGGATTTAAGAGAAAGCCCCGCCCTGAAAATCAAACAATTGCTTAAGGACAAAGAAGCCGATTTGGTTTGCTACGACCCCTTTGTCCCCGACCTTTCGGATGTTAATTCATTGGATTCTGCTCTCAAAGATAGATTTGCCATTGTTTTAGCCACTGCACATAAAGAATTTTCTGTTTTGACAGGAAAATTCCTTTCACAATTCGGGATAAAAATTGTAATCGATGGAAGGAACTTTTTAGACAAAGATGATATTATGAATTATGGAATTTACTATAAAGGAATCGGCAGATGACGATACAATTTATTGACCTGCAAAGACAATACCAAAGAATCGAAAATGCTCTTTGGGAAAGACTTTCAAAGGTTTTAAAAAGTTGCAAATTCATTCTCGGTCCCGAAGTTGCGGAACTCGAGACTAAATTGTCAGAATTCGTTGGCAGAAAGTATTGTGTATCTTGCTCTTCTGGGACAGACGCTCTTTTGATGCCATTAATGGCTTGGGGCATTGGTTCGGGCGATGCTGTGTTCACTTCACCTTTTACTTTCATTGCTACTTCGGAAGTAATTCGTCTGGTCGGAGCAACTCCAGTCTTTGTCGATATTGACCCACGAACTTTTAACATCGACCCAGCCGAGTTGGAAAGGAACATCGTAGAAGTTATTAGCCAAGGTAAACTAAAACCGAAAGCAATAATTCCCGTGGACCTCTTCGGTTTGCCTGCGAATTACGAGAAAATTCTCGACATAGCCAAAAAATATAATTTACTCGTGCTCGAAGACGCAGCCCAAGGCTTCGGAGGGGTGTGGAACGGCAAATATGCCTGTTCCTTTGGCAATGCATCGGCAACATCATTTTTCCCAGCAAAGCCTCTTGGGTGTTATGGGGATGGAGGTGCAGTATTCACCGATGACCCCGAACTTTACGAACTGCTTCTCTCTATTAGGGTTCATGGTCAGGGTGGCAACAAATACGAAAATGTTAGGAATGGAATTAATGGTCGATTGGATACTCTGCAAGCAGTTGTGCTTTTGGCAAAACTTGAACTTTTTCCCGAAGAACTTAAATTACGCAATGAGGTCGCCCAAAAGTATTGCACACTTCTCAAAGGCAAGGTCGAAACCCCATTTGTTCCCGAGGGGTACACATCCAGCTGGGCTCAGTTTTCAGTTCTGGCAAAGGATGAAACCGAGCGGAAAAGAATTATCGAAAAACTGAATGAAAAGGGAATTCCAACAGCAATTTACTATCCCAAGCCATTGCACTTGCAGAAAGTTAATCTCGACCTTGGATACAAAGAAGGGGATTTCCCCGTTTCGGAGTCTATTGCCAAGCGGATTTTTTCTTTGCCTATGCATCCATATCTTAAAGATGCAGAAATAGAAATGATTTCTTCAACAATTATAGAAGCACTGAACTTATAATCTTAAATTAATGTGAATAGCTCTAAAAATAATAANGAAGAGTTAGTTCGAGGATTAGGATTAGTAACAACCGTTGCAATTGTAGTTGGAGCCGTGATTGGTTCGGGAATATTCAAGAAGCCCACCGTTATGGCTCAATCTCTTGGCTCTCCCGANTTGATTCTTTTAATTTGGGTTATTGCTGGAGTTATAACTCTTTTTGGANCTTTAACAAATGCCGAAATTGCAAGCTTTATATCCGAAACGGGCGGTCAGTATAAATTCTTCGAGGCAATGTATGGGCAATTCTTTGCTTGGCTTTATGGATGGTCGATGTTCATTGTAGTTCAATGTGGTTCGATTGCTTCTATTTCCTATATCTTTTCGGATTATTTTCAATTTTTTGTCAAACTTCCTCATTTTTCGCAGGAAATTGAGAAATCTGTGCGAATTGCACTTCCTTTTATCGGCAATATTTATCCACTCGAAGATTTTGGAACCAAATCTTTGACAATCTTTTTGATTTTTTTCCTTACTGCAATAAATATTCGAGGAGTCGTTCTTGGCGGGAGCGTTTCTGCAATTTTTACTTTTATGAAAGTCGCTGCAATTTTATTCCTTGTTCTTTTGGCTTTTGGTTTTAGTAACGGAAACATTGAAAATTTCACGAAAGACTCACCTGAATATCTTAGCGGGAAAATAAACCTTTTCACGGGAGTAATGGTCTCGCTTTCCGCTGCCTTTTGGGCGTTCGACGGGTGGAACAATATCACATATATTGCTGGCGAGGTCAAAAATCCACGAAAGAATATTCCTATTGGCTTGGGCATTGGAACTTTAATCGTCATCGTGATTTATTTGATAATAAATCTCGCCTATATCTATGTCCTACCAATCGAGAAAATAGCAGAGTCGAAGCTTGTTGCAGCCGATACTGCCAGCCAAGTTCTGGGCGTCTTTGGTGGAAGTTTTGTTGCTTTTGCCGTAATGGTTTCAACTTTCGGGACATCCAACGGCACAATTATGGTAAGTGCCCGNCTNTATTATTCTATGGCTCGGGAAAAACTTTTNTTCGAAAAGATAGGCGAAATAAATAAAAGATTTAAGACACCTGCTAATTCGCTTNTCCTACAAGCAATTTGGACAAGTATACTTGTTATAAGTGGAACATTCGATATCCTCACCGATATGCTTATTTTCGTGAGTTGGTTCTTCTATGCAATGGGTGCTCTTGGCGTTTTCATCTTACGAAAGAAAATGCCCGATGCAAAAAGATTATACAAGGTAACTGGCTATCCTGTTGTTCCTGCAATTTTTGTGATTTTTGCTTTCTGTTTTGTTATCTTCACTGTTTTCAGCGANATACAGATGTTTATGCAAGGTAAAACTCAAATTATCAACTCAATTTTTGGTTCAGCTCTTGTTTTAATTGGAATTCCTTTTTATTTTTACTTTATGAAAAAAAGAANATTTGAAAAAAGTGTTCAAAATACATCATCGAAGAGGTAGTTATGCCAGCATTAGTCTACACAATCCATTCAAAAAACCCTGAAAGAAGGAAGCTTCAAAAGGTTTGCAACGCACTCCTCGAAGGTGGAGTTATTATTTATCCGACCGATACTGGTTTTACCTTGGGATGTGCCCTTGCAAACAAAGACGCAATCCAAAAGATTCGCCAAATTCGCAATATTCCCGAGGACAAAGCATTGACCTTCCTTTGCAGGGACTTATCGAACATTTCTGAATTCGCCAAAGTCAGCGACCTTGCTTACAAAACAATTAAGAAGTTGATACCCGGNCCCTACACTTTTATCCTTCCCGCNTCGAAAGAAGTTCCACGCTATGCACAGGACCCCAAACGGAAAACAGCCGGTATTCGCGTTCCCGACCACATTCTTTCGCAGGCACTGCTCGAAGAACTTGGGGCTCCTATAATCTCGATAAGTGCAAAAATCGAGGGATTCGAATATTCACATCCCGAAGAATTACTGGAAAAATTCCTCAATCTTGTCGACGTTGCTGTAAAAACGGATGAGTATAACTTCGCAGGCGAGTCCACTGTTATCGATATGACAACCGACAATTTCAAAATCTTGCGACACGGAGCCGGAATTGCAAAAGTTTTGGAATTTGTTGACTTTAATGAGTAAAAAATCTGACATATTGTAAAGAAATCTTGACAAAATGGCAAAGGCAGTCCGAAGACTGCCTTTTTGTCAGAAAAATTAACCGCAAGCGATTAATTTTCGTTCAAAGCGTCGTAAAGCTCCTTGAGCTTTTTTCTGAGGTGAAGCACGGCGTAGCGTTTTCGAGCTAAAAGTGTATTTATATTGACACCAGTTTCTTCGGACATTTCGCGGAATGAGACACCCTGAAATTCATTTTTAATGAAGACTTCTCGTTGCTCGGGAGGTAACTCGGCAAGTCCTTCTTGCACTCTTTCCCAAATAGTTTGGCGCATAAGTTCTGTATCGGGGTCAGAGGTTCGGTCGGAAATAAAACTTTCGAATGTATCCGACGGGTCATCGGTAGCGCTCGGAAGTTGCATATCCGAAAATGTTTCCGCTCGTTTCTTTCGATATGAATCGATTATGCGGTTGCGAATCGCAGTAAAAACCCACGAAGCGACGTTCTCGATGGGCTTTTGCATTTGCTGAGACGCAGCGAGGACATTGGCAAATACGTCTTGGAGTATGTCTTCGGCTTCTTCCTGGCTCCGTACTCTTTGCCGAATAAAGCCCAAAAACTTCTTCCTATCGGTCTTAAATAATTGTTCGATTTGAGCTGTGAAATCCATATAACCTCCTCTATTTTAAATTATACCATTTTACAAGCAGTTTATGAAAGATTTCTGACAAAATGTCAGGAGCTTCAATCCCCTTCGCCAGCTTATCCAAAAATTTCGTTTCCATTTCTTTTTCCTTTCGTATAATTGCAATGAGTATCAATCTTTCATAAACCCTCGTAAAATAGTATAATTTAAAATATCTATACTTTTTTCAATTTTTGCATTTCCCAAATAGTATAGACACATAAAATTCAAAAAAGTTTCAAAATTTTTACGAAAATTTTAACATAGGAATTTTTATGCCAAACTTTTTGGCATTTTCAATTGCTTTTTCATACCCTGCATCGGCGTGGCGAATAATACCAGTCATTGGGTCATAAGTTAAAACCCGCTTCAGACGAATTTCAGCTTCGTCGGTTCCATCGGCAACCACAACCATACCGGCGTGAAGAGCTAAGCCCATTCCAACACCGCCACCATGATGGAACGAAACCCAACTGGCGCCCCCTATTGCATTCAGTGCAAAATTGAAATATACCCAGTCGGCAATAGCATCGGAGCCATCTTTCATATTCTCGGTCTCTCGATACGGCGAGGCAACCGAACCGCAGTCCAGATGGTCCCTTCCAATAACGATTGGAGCCGAAACATCGCCATTTCGAACTAACTCGTTAAACAACAAGCCAGCTTTCATTCTGTCGCCATAACCCAGCCAGCAAATCCTCGCCGGTAAGGCTTGGAAACGAACGTGCTTCTGTGCGTTCTTAATCCAGCGGTGCAAAGCAGCATCGTTCGGGAATGTATCCATTATTGCTTCGTCTGTTCTATAAATATCCTTCGGGTCGCCCGACAGAGCAACCCATCGGAAGGGTCCCTTGCCATCGCAGAACAATGGTCTAATGTATTCGGGAACGAAACCGGGGAATGAGAAAGCATTTTCAACACCGCCATATTCCTTTGCAATGCCGCGTATGTTATTGCCATAATCGAAAACGACTGCACCGCGGTTCTTAAATTCAATCATCGTTCTAACGTGTATGGCAATGGATTTGTACGCTTCTTCGAGATACTTTTCGGGATTTTCGACTCGCAGTCGGTCGGCTTCTTCTTTTGTATACCCGGCGGGATAATAACCATTCAACGGGTCGTGTGCAGCAGTTTGGTCGGTAACCACATCGGGGATAATCCCACGCCGTAAAATTTCGGGATGGATTTCCGCAGCGTTGCCGACAAGCCCAACGGAAACAGCACGCTTTTCTTCCTTTGCCTTTAAGACAATCGAAAGAGCCTCGTCGAGACTATAAACTTTTTGCTGACAATAACCATCCTTTATTCTTTTATCAATGCGTTTTTCGTCGATTTCTACCGTCAACGATGCTGCGCCAGCGAAATAGGCTGCAAGAGGCTGGGCTCCACCCATTCCACCCATCCCTGCGGTAAGCAGAAATCTGCCGTACAAGTCCCCTCCAAAATGCTGACGGGCAACAGCAGCAAAGGTTTCGTAAGTCCCTTGCAAAATACCTTGCGTCCCAATGTAAATCCAACTGCCTGCGGTCATTTGCCCAAACATAATCAATCCAAGCTTATCCAGTCGGCGGAACTCCTCCCAAGTTGCCCATTTCGGCACAAGATTCGAGTTGGCTATGATTACTCTTGGAGCAAGAGTATAAGTTGGAACAACACCAACTGGTTTACCCGATTGAACCAAGAGCGTTTCGTCGGGCTCCAGATTACGCAAAGCGTCGAGAATTGCATCGAAGCATTCCCAATTGCGTGCAGCTTTCCCATAGCCTCCGTACACAATTAACTGGTCGGGCTTTTCAGCATTTTCAGGGTCAACGTTATGCTGAATCATTCTGTAGGCAGCCTCAATCTGCCAATTCTTGCAGGTTAATTGGGTACCACGAGGTACTTTAACAATTCTCATTTTTTTTCCAATAAAAAACAACAAAATTAAATTAAAAAAATTTAATGAAAGGGTATCAAAGAAAATTTTTTTGGTAATTTCTTAATAATCCACACGTATATTTGAACTTCAAAAAATTTAACCTAATTTGCTCAACTGTTAAGGCAATTTATGAATCGCCCCTAAAAACTTTACATCATACCCAACAAAAAAATCGTTTTAGGTTATAGCATTGGTTCAAAAACATATATTAATAGGTGGCGAACACAAAGGTTTGCCCTACAATTTTTCTTTAGACATCGGGGATGTTTCGAAAACATCCGATGTCTTTCTGTAATAGGGTTCACGAACAAAGGTTTTCGGTTTAGCCACTAATTTAATTTCTTATGGGGGCGAATAATTATTTGCCTCTACAACAAAACACAATTTCCAACCATTCCATCATCATCATCATTTCAGGGGCAGACCTAAGTGTCTGCAAAGAACATTCTTTGGTTAAATAAATCGAATAATTGCCAATTAAAAACTTTATTAAATTTTAGCTTAAAAATTGATAAATTTACTTTTTTAATTTATATGGATTATGAAAAAAAATTCTTTTCTCTTTTGTTCGTTTTAGTTATTGCTGCTAACAATCTTTTCCCCAAAGATGGGGATACAATTAAAGTTAGAACGATTGATTTCAACACGCCGAAGTATGGCTGGTTCGACTTCCCCGACGCCTCCAAAAGCTTCCAGAAAATTTTAATGAACTACACGATAAAGTGTCCTTGTGGAGAATGGGACTATCTGGCGATGGTCTTTATCAAACAATTCTTTGCCCCGAGTTTTCGTGTCGATAGTTCAGTCGTTCCGAAGTTTCCTTGTATGTTCGATACTTCGTGGAATTACACAGCGAAGGTTGTTGGTGGACAACTTGTGGTCGACTCAACCCCGAAAAAGCCAAGACTATTGGAATTTTACAGCGATAGTTCCCAGCCTACTGTTCGCACATCCTTCCGATATGTTTGGGATACATATTATCGATACACATTTGATAAAAATGGAAATCCTATCGATTCGGTTTTGGTTCCTCCCGACACAACTTTATATTTGCAAAAGCGGAGGATTTATTTCCAAGACCCCATCGCAATCGAAGAAAGATACGAAATAATGCGTTTTGTCACCCCATACGGAATTGGATTAGATGTGGGCGATGGATTTACTTGGACAATGGACGTTACCGATTTTGCACCTTTACTTACTGGCAAAGTTTATATAGATGCACCAAACCAACAGGAGCCAATACAAATCACTTTCGATTTTATCGAAGGTATCCCAGAAAGGGACATTCTTCGTTTGGAAAGAATTTACGATTTTGTTGATGTGGTCTACAATAAAGACTTCGAAAAGAAAATCGATAAGATTCAAGTTAACATTTCGCCGCTGGAAAGGATGTTCAAGCTAAAAGTAATCCAAACAGGTCACGGATTTGGTGGGAACGAAGACAATTGCTGTGAGTTTTGCAAAAAGAAAGCTTATGTAAAAGTTAACGACACAGTTCGATACACACGAGAGGTCTGGCGAATATGCTCCGAAAATCCTTTGTTCCCTCAAGGGGGAACTTGGTTATTTAATCGAACCAATTGGTGTCCTGGTGCCGAAGTCCAGCCTTACGATTTTGAACTCACCCCATTTATAGGGAAAAATCGTTCCTTTACTTTCGATTATGATATGGACTATTACGACAAACCCTATTCGAGCGGAAGCAATACCATAGGTCGTTGGATTTTAACTGCTTACATAATTGCATACTCTAATCTTAAGTTCAATCTCGATGCCGAAATTCAGGATATTATTGCACCAAGCAACAAAGATATTTATTCAAGGCTTAATCCAACTTCTACACATCCCATCATCTTGGTTAGAAATCGTGGAAGTGAAACTATTACTAAATTGAAATTTAAATATGGTATTGTGAATTCAAATGAATACACTTATGTTTGGAACGGCGAAATACCCTCGTTGAGCTCACAACAAATAATCCTGCCAAGTATTGATTGCAAAGACTGGCAAAGTGGCTCAAAAAAGTTCAAAGTCGAGATACTTGAGGTTAATGGGCAAAGCGATGAATATCCATCGAATAACATTGGCTACTCCGATTTTACACCCCCACCTTCTTTCTATAAGAACTTGGCTATTAAACTGACAACGAACAACTACAATGTCCTGTCGTCGGAGCCAAACATCAGACCATATTCCTATGTACTAAAAAATTCAAAAGATGATGTAATTATCGCAAAAAACGACTTCCTTCCATCTTCGACCTATATCGATAGTGTTTATCTTGAGGATGGATGCTATGAATTCAGCTTTTTCAATGAATTTGAATGTGGATTGGGATTTTGGTTTTACCAAAGGAACTTTGGATTAAACAACGGGTTATTGCAAATTAATAGCGATAACTTAACACTTTATCAACCGAATGTCGATTTTGGTAAATCTTTGCATTTCTTCTTTTACACCGAAGACCAGCCAGCAGTTCAATATTCGCCCGATACTTTGCTTTTCGGTGACGTATCGCTGAACCAAACTACGACTTGCAAAGCTATCATCAAACCAAAAAATCTAAAAGGCATTTCTGTTTGGAATTTCGATTTGGTTCTTGGCGAAAGCAAAGGATTCGCAATAACTAAATTCGAACCTCCTGCAAATCAAAGCGGAAAATGGGACTTGTCCTTTGGCGATTCGCTTGTTGTTTACATTACATTGACACCCAAAAAGACAGGCAAAGTTTCGACAAGTTTAACCTTTTATACGAATGACAAAAAGAATCCTGTTGTAACAATACCTGTTCGTGCAAACGTTGTTTCGGAAAACTTTGTGCAGAACGAATCGGACAACTTGTTTGTTGAATTAGCAAAAAGCAATAATAATGTTTTTGAATTTAACATCGATGGCTCGGCTTTTGCAAACACTACGATTTCGATTTACAATATTCTTGGCAAATTATTAAAAATGGAAAAATTGAACTATGCGAATGGTAGAGTTGAAATCGACTTGAAGAGTTACGATTCGGGTTGCTACTGGATTCTGTTCCAGAATGGAAAAACCCACATCGCTTTCCCTGTTCTCGTCATTAAGGAATAGAATGAGGAAGAGTTAGTAAGTTGTGTTTTTTGAGGATAATACGATGAAGCTTTTTTGGAAATGTTTGGATTTTGCTAATTAAAGTAAGTAAAGCGAAAGGTTAATTGAAATAAGCAGATAAATTTTATTGAATTAAAAATATATCGAAATATATGCTTTTGCCCGATACAGTCTTGAATTTTAGACTAAAAGATATTTACTTTGGCTTTGCTATTTGCGAGGGCATACTCTTTCTGACAAAAGATTCTGTTATAATTGAATATTATACAAAAGACAGTGTTGTTGGTTTGTTAAAATCCGACCTCAAAACGATTAAAATTGATTTCTCGGAAATTATTAATGCAGAAGTTAAAAGCTCTATCTTTTCGAGAAAGCTAATAATTAGGTTAAAATCATTAGGCAAGATTATCGATACACCATTCGCAAACACGAAAAATAATGCTGTTACTGAAAGCAATACTCTTGAAATCCCATTTAAGTTCGGTAAAGAAACTTTATTCAAAGCGAGGTCGATTTCTGCATACATTAACGAACAAATTTCCAATAGCACCCTTGAAAACATAGAAAATGAGTTTTAATCTCTGTTTAAAATTTCAAATAGTAATTTCGTTTTTTCAAAAAATTTATGGATGCTTATGAATATTCTTCTTGTTGGCAATGGAGGACGAGAACACGCTCTGGCTTGGAAAATAAAACAATCCACGCCCCAAGCCAAGCTTTTTTCCGCTGGAACTAACGCAGGAATTCTAAGTCTTGCCGATTATGTTCAGCTCGATGAAAACAATTTCACCGAAATCGCAAAGTTTTGCACAACTCAGAAAATCGACCTTGTTGTTGTCGGTCCCGAAGCACCGCTTTCAAGAGGTCTGGTAAATGAATTGAAAAAAGAGAGCATACCTGCTTTTGGACCCACAAAAGAAGCAGCGAGAATCGAATCTTCAAAATCTTTTGCCAAAGAATTTATGATTCGACACAACATCCCAACGGCAAGTTTTGCCTCGTTCGATAGTTCCCAAGAAACGAAAGCAATGGAATACATATCCACGCTAAATCCACCGATTGTAGTCAAAGCCGATGGACTCGCTGCTGGGAAAGGCGTTGTTATTTGCAATTCCCACGACGAAGCCCGAAGCACAGTTAAATCGATGTTTTCAGGAATTTTCAAGGAAGCGGGCAAGAAAGTTGTAATCGAAGAATACCTCGAAGGCGACGAGGCTTCGATTCTTGCCTTAACCGATGGTAGTGATTATATAATCCTTCCAACAGCTCAAGACCATAAGCGTATTTTCGATAACGACCAAGGCAAAAACACTGGTGGGATGGGCTCTTACGCCCCAACTCCACTTATATCGAACGACTTGATTGCCGAAATCGAAGCAAGTATTATCCGCCCAGCAATAAAGGGAATGGCAGACGAAGGATGTCCCTTCGCAGGTTGCTTGTATGCTGGGTTGATGATTCACCAAAACAAGCCAAAGGTGGTTGAATTCAATTGCCGATTTGGAGACCCCGAAACCCAAGCCGTGTTGCCTTTATTGCAAGGGGATTTCTCTTCCCTGCTCTACTCAATTGCCGAGGGGAAATTAAACAAATCTTATTATGCTGGTTACGAAAATAAATTTGCCTGCTGTGTCATTTTGGCTTCGAAGGGCTATCCCGATAGCTACGAAAAAGGCTTTGAAATCACTGGAATAGAAAATGCGGAGAATTCTGGCTGCATCGTATTCCACTCGGGCACGAAAAAACTCAATGGAAAAATCGTAACCGATGGTGGAAGGGTTCTCGGTGTTGTAGGAATCTCCCATTCCCTCGAAGCTTCCATAGCCAAAGCATACGAAGGAGCCAAACTCATCAATTTCCAAAACAAATACTACCGAACCGATATCGGTAAAAAAGGCTTAAGGTATATCAAATAGCTCGCAGTGGAAAAGGTTTAGAATTGCATCCAAAGGACATATGAAATCCATTTAAAAATAAAGTTATTTAACAAGTTGTTCCTTAGTTCGATAAAGACATCGGATGTTTAGCAAACATCCGATGTCTATCCAAATTGTTCCAAAGCACTTCGAGTTTCGTTGTCTATGAGCTTTTAATTTCGACCAGAGCAATCTTGTAGCCCCAGATGATTTCACGCGCCAGGTAAATGCTACCAATTACCACAGCAAACATTCCTAATAGGAAGATAACAAAGGTCTCAGCCCGTAGGTCAAGATGGAAAGCATAACTGAAGCCAATCAAAAGTGATGTTAAAACATACAGAGCAATGGCAATAGTATATGAAAGAACTGCTCTAACAATGAATGGGATTCTTCGCTCGAATAAATCCAATTGCTGTTTTACGGACTCCAAGCGAGAAATCACCTGCTCATTAGTCAAATTCGACCTAACGCCTTCCGATAAATCTCGTTTTTCCTCGTTCAATTGTCGTATCCTATCTACAACAGCAGAATACTTATTGTTGGTAACAAGCAACATCAGTGAGCAAGCCGAAACCATTACCCCTGGGGCAAGCATTGTTTGAATTAATTCCGCAATCGACGGACTCATCTTCATCCTCTCTAAATGTAACCAAATTGTTGTTTGTCGAATATATGGAGGAATTATTTTAATTAAAAAATTCAGTTAATACGCAAATTTCAAAGTGCAAATACTAAAAATTTAGCTTTTTAATAAAATCTTCTTTAATTTTCTTATTGCATATTCTGTAATTTTAGAATTGTTGCTATCAAATAATTCTTTGTAGGGTAAATATGTAAATTTATTTTCCTTTCTTTGCCAAATCAATAAACTGGGTGAACCCAAATTGCAGGGAATAATACTTTTTACAAAATTATTATCTCGAGCAACAAAGAAAGCGTTCTGTGCATATTTTTCTAAATATTTTTCAAATGTTCTCAAATAAAATTTTTTTTCAGCTACGGAATTATTTGAAGTTAGCCCAATCAAAACAACCTTTGACCTTTCAAAAAAATATGAAGAGTCCGATAAAAACTTTGATAAATTAATGAAACATTCGTGACAGGAAACGAAATCTACAACAACAAAAATTAATTCGTTACTTTCCTGGTAAATATCATTTACATTAAAGGCTGTCCCAGAAAGGTCATAAATAAAATAATCATTACTTTTACAGCCTATCAGTAGCAAAACTAGAAAAACTAAATTTATGTATTTCATAATTCTTTAAAAATCTTTAATAGTTATTTCCACTTGTAAATATAAAGTTGCCATAAAGGTTCTTTATCCGAGAAAAATTGGTCACGTTTCTTAAAAATTTCTTCGTAAGTTTCGTTATCTTTTGGTAACATTATTTCCATAGGGGCAGAAAGTTGGAAATTTGCAATATATTTATCTGAAAAGGAAGGGGGAAATGACCAGCTCAATAAATAAAAGTTTTCCTTTGTAGCCTTTAATTTGCCAACAGGAGGTGCATCAACAAGGCCTGTATCGAGTTTAAACCAACTATTTCTTCTTAAATCATACCGCCAAATGTCGCAATAGAAAACTTTATTTTTTTTCATTTTAGGATTTTCGCTCGTGTATGTTACCCAAAAAGTGGTGTCATCAACGAAATCGACAAAAACAATTTTCGAACCTTCAGCTTCATCGAACACATTACCAAGTTTGTAAATAAAAGAAGCTGGTTGTACTCTTGTAGTGTCTTTACGCAATAGTTCTTTATTTGTTTTGCAAAGGGTATCGTAGTATTCAGATTTAAAATCTTTCCAGTATATATTCGCTGTATCAGTGATTCTATAGGCCAAATCAAAATTGTTCAATTTATAAATGTGAAATTCTAATTTCAAAGGATTTGCTAACAAAAATAAGTTGCGAGACAGGTTAACTGCCCAATATTTGTTGGGGGCATAGATTAGAAACTCCAAATGTTCTATTGGAATTGGTAAAATCCCCACTAACTTTTTTTCAACCAAATTAATAATAATGAGCCTCGTTCCTTCAGAGTTTTTGGCCTTACTTGAATATCTCAAATCTACGAGATAGAGATATTCATCTTTTACAAAGAATCCGTTTATTGAGCTTGGTATTTCAAAGCCAAACCTATAACGGAAGGTTCTATCATCATTTCGAGAAAAGACAAAAGCAATTTTTTCGGTTGCAAGCACAAGATATTTTTCATTTAAAGCAATATCTACCACGGTCCCAGTCTTTGTATTTTTATCTTCTTGAAAATCACTTGAATCTATCAGTAGTGGGATTTTGCTTAAAGTTTTTTCAGTTAGGTCATAGAAAAAAAGTTGATAACAATTAGAATCCTTTACCGCAAAGTAAAATTTTTTGCAAAGGGGGAAAGGCCTTGGAATAAACGTATTTAGCCCTTCCAATAAAGATATTCTAAAGTTTGTATTTAAAATCGTATCCAAAGCAATACATTTAGAAATCGTTTTCTCCAGTTGTAGATTTTCAATGGATAACTTGCGGGGCGCCATTTTTTTCATTGCAAGCTTATTAATCATTCTTTCAAAATTGCAACCAGTAAACGACGCTAAAAGAAGGAAAAACAAAATGCTGTGAACAAATATTTTTTTCACTTCTTCATCCCTCCTTTGTTTTGAAAATAAGTTTTGCACAAAAGATTAATAGAATTATCAAAAATACAAAAATAAAAATTTTGACTTACAAAATTTCATAAAACTTACCTCCCGGAAGTAAAATAGGAGGCATTGGCAAAACCTACGATTTCATCGAAGCCGCCAAAACCCGGGTTGCGGTAGTACACAAATGCGAGAAATGTTTGGGAACTTGTTACCGTGTTCCCTTCGAATTCATCGTAGGACACACGAATAACATTGCCATCGTCGCCCAAACTGCCGGTTGCATACAAATAATTATGACGAGCACGACGAACCCACTGCCTCAACTTAAAAATCCTTTCGTTCTCGTCGTAATACATCCTCCAATCCCTCGAAGGTCTCCAGTTGTTGAATGAACCGACAAGGAAAACTTCCTCGTTTGTTTCCCATCCTTCGGGGTCCAGAACAAATTCAACATAAACATAATCATCATAATTAGGACTTACAAAACTTGTAATCATCGCACCATCGTCGTGCGGTTCGAAGTAGCTTCCTCTTCGGCGAATATCGGAAATTGGAAGGCGAACAGGTGCATTCATCGAAGGATACAACGCAAGATTCGTCAGATCGATAACACGATAGCCATTTTCAGCAGGCACACCATCGATTCGGAAAACCTTGCCATTCGACACAAAACCAAAAACAGAGGTAGAAAATTTATATTTAAAGTAATCTGTCGATGGAGCATTCATCGAAATAACAATAGGTTCATACCATCGGTGATTTCGGTAGAGAACGACGGAATGCAAGTAGCTTTCGATTAGCTTGGCACGACCTGCGGCGGTAACCAGAACTTCGATATCGTATGCCGATGCTGTTACGTTTCGTTCGGGCTTGTAAAAGTCGGAATAGAAACGCATTTCTACATTTGCGATTGGATTGACAACAAAGAAGCGGGCTTCTGCCAAAACTACATCGGGCTCGGAATAATCGAACAATTTTACCTTCCAGTTGCCCGAGTATTTAAATTTCACCTGCTCGTTTGGAATGATAATTTTTCCACGAAAGTTGTAATATTTTGAACTAATCGGGGCTGACTCCCAGAAAATATTGCTTGTTCGGTACGCAGTTGCCTCGTTGATAAAGATGTTTTCATCCTCTTTCCAATCGTAAGAGCAATGCACAAAACGTGCAAAGAGGCTTGGCGGAACTTTGCTCGCAACGTCGAATTCAATAACGATTTTGTCGCTTCTCAATCCTGTGGAAACTGCGGTTCTCTCATCGCCAACGACAATTACTGGTGGGTCGAGTTCGCTTTTCTCACCATAAACTCTGATAAATCTTATAACAGGTTTCGAAAAATCGGGAAGGGACGAAAGGCTGGCTTTATTTTCCTGTGCTAAAACCCAAGAAAAATGGGGAAATAAAAGCAAAAGAAGGAAATGCAATCTCATCAGAAACTATATCTGTAAATAATTCCAAAGCCAAACCAAAGAATAGCAGGATTATGCTTGTTCGCTATATTTTGTTTCTGTGCGACATTTTCGAAAGAAAGCACTGGGTCGCTTTCAGGATAGTTTTTGTAAATCTTTTTCAAAGGATAGCGTAAAAGGAAACTCGCACAAATTGAATTTTCTTCATCGGAGTAAAGATTGAAAGAATACCCCAGCAAGCAATCGAACACCGAAGCAAGATTTTCAGTAGGGATTTCACTCTTGAACTTGCCACCAACAGGATACTTGTATCCAAAACCGAAAGTGATGCCAAAAGTGCTGAAAAGAACATCAAGCGACAAGTAATTAATCGTAAAATCGAATGAATTGCTCGAAGATAAGAATTCAGTAGCCAAATTTTGCGATTTTATTTTGAAGACCTGTGAAAGAAATCCCGCTTGAACTCCCAATGTAGTATGCGAAGTATCATTAAGTATTTTCTGAAATGCTGCAAATACAGATGGAATCGGATTAAATGAGAGCACATTTTCCCGTGATGGTGCGGTTACGATATTCAATCCACCGCTACCATAAGCAGAAATGGAAATAAAAAAAGAACTTGGGGAAGTCGACAATGAGTCAACTTCCCCGAAAAGAATATAAAAGGGCAAGAAAAGAAGAACTAAACTTTTTTTAATCGCAGTCATATAATCAATTGACATATTTAAGTGCTTCTTCGGCTGCTTCGATAAGCGGTTTAGGCGAAATATTCGAGCCAACAGCATTCTGCATCCAAACTTGTGGCGTCAGCCTTCCCTGCGTCAATATTCGATAGAGTTCGCTTGCAAAGTCTTTCCCTTCGAGATATTTTTCAATTTGGAATTCAATCAAATGTCCAAGTGGATAAGCTGGCAAATACAATGGATAATCAATCATATGGGAATATATTGCAAGAATTGGTTCATCTTTTTTACCAATAACAGGAGCATAATATTTATTCCAAACTTCTTTTGCGATTTTGATTACAGCCTCTTTCAATTCCGAAGGAGTAGCGTTGGGATTTTTATACATCCAATTCCAAACATACATATCGACAAGTGCAACGCCCATAATTTCGTAGGCAGACCAGAAATTGTCCAATGCGGTCATATATTTGCTTAACGGGTCAGGATTCTTAATCCCGAGCAGGTCGAGGTCTCGCTTTTGGAAAATGAATGCCATAGCTTCGGTGAAAGCCGTGTTCGGCACTCCCGAAAGCATATAGTAATCAACCTTTTGCAACGTGAGCGTTTGCTCAACATTATGTCCAAACTCGTGGATAGCGATATTATATCCCTTGTAATCCATTCCTTCTTTGCCGATTCGAGTTCGTAGATGTGCCTTTTCGCTTCTCATTTGTGGTCCCCAAGCGTGGCCAGCCCCACGAGCAGGATCGACTTCCACACGCGAAGCAATGAAATCAGCAAGTTCGCTCGAAAAGCCTAATTTCATCAAAATATTCGGCAAATCTGCTGCAAAGGCTTGGTTATTTGGATACTTCTTGCGTGTAATTTCGGTTAACTGGTTTTCGTCCAACGTGCTTCGGGCTTTGAAACCATCGTACCAAATGTCGAACGGCTCGAGCGGTCTATTCAACCGCTTCTGGATTAAGTCCGCCACTTTCTTCACCGCTGGCGAGGAAAGCAACTCCACAAAAAGCTTCTCGATTTCGCTTTCCGAAATCTCGAATTCAAGGTCAAATTTCCGACTAATGTATGTTGGATATTCAGGATAGAATTTATCGACCGCTTTTCGCACCAAGAAATTATCCAACAAATGCTTGTAGCGAGTATCGGGCTCTGGTTTAAATGGAACTTCTTTATTATCCTTATACAATTTGTTCTTAAATGGATTCCACTGATATTCAGGATTATTGATTACCTGCTCGGGAATACTCTGGGCAACGATATGTTTCATTACCTCGTAAATCATCTTCTGCTTGAATAAGCCATCCTCTTTGCCATATTGCGATTTTATCTCATCCCGCAAGTTCCAGTGGGAAATTAGCTTTTTATCTTTGGGGAAATAAGTTTTGAAGTTGTCGTCAACAAGATTTCCAACATAAATGTTATATTGCGAGATGTATGAATCGGCTTTGGTGGTTACTTCCGAAATCTTCTGCAAATATTCGCTGGGGACACGCGAAGTGAAGATATCGCCCATTCGTGCATAAGCCCATTGTTTCCGAGACCATTTCAATCCCAACTCGTTCTTTTCTTTCAAAGAGTAATTTGGGAAGTTCAAAATCACATAGAAAGCAATTTTGTTCTTGAAGAAATCGTTGGTCAAATTTGCCGAGGGGTCGTATCCAGCAAACATCAAATCGATGGGATAAATTTCGCCAAGGTCGAGATGCAATTGCCGATTGAGTTCCAAAGTTATCTTGTTGAAATGTCCTCCAATCACTTCGAAGTAATTAGAAATTCGAGTGAAAATCGTGTCTAAAGTATCGCCAGAGGGAACGAAATTATTCAAGCAGAATTCGAAAAAGTCCTTTTTGCTGCCATCCTCTTCTGTCCAAAAATTCGCCATTTGATTAATACTTTTTTCAACTCGTGGACGCTCGTTTTCCCCATACTTTTCAATTAGGGCTTTGATAGTCTTTTGAACTGTGCTTCTGTCGATAAATTTTTTCATTTCTTCTTCTTTGTTTGTTGAGCAAAAAGTAAAAAAGAAAATAGAAGCTACCAGAAAAACAAAATATTTTTTCATAATCCTAACCCAATTATTTAAAGAATTACAAAATTAAGAAATGTTTGAAATTAAAAGTGGGATTTTGGGCGAGCTACGGGGCTCGAACCCGTGACCCTCAGAGCCACAATCTGATGCTCTCCCAACTGAGCTAAGCTCGCCATATAATCAATTGCAAAATTAATAAATTTTAAATAATTAGGCAAATCTATGTTGTCTTTCAAAACTTTGTTATCGCCTAATTTGCTTACAATATACTTTTTTTATATCAAACGAAATTAAACTCGAACAATTTGTTCAAAAATTAAACAAAAGGCAGTTTAACAACTTTTGCGGCAAAGAGTTTGCCTCGGGATTCTATCTGAATTTCGGTGCCTTCGTTCGAAAATTCCGTTTGCACATAACCCATACCAATTGGTTTTTCGAGCATCGGCGAAATGTTCCCGCTCGTAACATAGCCGATTTCCTTACCTTGAGAATATATCTTGTAGTTATGTCTGGGAATGAAGCGGTTTTCATCCGATACAAAACCGACAAGACGGCGGCGTGGTCCTTCTTCTTTTACTTTTGCAATGACTTCGGAACCGTTGAAAGGTCCTTTTTCCAGCTTAGTAATCCAGCCCAAACCAGCCTCGATTGGATTCGTTGTCTCATCAATATCATTCCCATAAAGGCAATATCCTTTTTCCAACCTCAAAGTATCGCGACAACCAAGTCCCACTGGCTCAATGTTGAACTCCTTACCAGCCTCGAATATTGCATCCCAAACGTGTTTGGCTACGGAAAAAACGCCTCGGAAGTACAATTCAAATCCCAATTCACCTGTGTAACCTGTTCGGGAGATAATCATATCGACATCGGCAAGTTTACCATTTTGAAAAGTGTAATACTTCATCGAATTCAAATCCGTATCGGTCAACTTTTGCAATGTTTTAAGCGAATTCGGTCCTTGCACAGCCAAAAGATTAATTTCATCGCTGATATTTTTCAGTTGTACATCAAAATCTTTGGCATTTTCCAAACACCAATTGAAATCCTTTTCAATATTTGCAGCATTGACCACAAACATAAATTTGTTTTCATCCAAGCGGTAAACGAGTAAATCGTCGACAATTCCGCCGTGATGATAACACATTGCGGAATATTGAACTTTGCCCGGGAAAAGTTTACTTGCATCGTTTGTGGTAACTTTCTGTACAAAAGCAAGTGCGTCGGGACCGGAAATTTCAAATTCGCCCATATGCGAAACATCGAAAACACCGACACTGGTTCGAACAGCCTTATGCTCGAAAATTATTCCGTTTTTATACTGGATTGGCATTTCAAATCCAGCAAATTCAACCATTTTGGCCCCGAGTTCCTTGTGGATTGCATTGAAAATTGTTAACTTCATTTTTCAACCTTTCTATGTTAAAATTTGCAATTTAGTAAGTAATAAACATTTCGATACGCTGTAATTTCTTTTTCCCAAAACCTTTGATTTTCAACAAATCTTCTTTGCTTTTAAACTTATTTTGCTTACGAAACTCTATAATCTGTTGAGCAGTTTTTTCGCCTATCCCGGGTAGCCTCATCAATTCAACTCTGGATGCTGTGTTGATATTGATTTTTACGGTGTCGCCCGGTTTAAGCTTGGCAAACAAGTTTCTGTTTCCCTTGTAATTGGAATTCGAGGTATCGACAGGGTTCCCGTGAATATCTGTTCCCGTATAGGTTTTACTTTCCTCCCGTGCAAGGCTGTCTATCATCCGAGAAATTTTCTCGACTGCGTTATCGTTGGTTTCATTAACATTAGTAAGCTTCCCAATGTTGCTAGCTAACAAAGCAACGAACAAAAGAAAGACAAATATTATCTCTTGCTTGGTAAAATAAAGGTTGTTCCTGAAAAAGTTCTGAAACTTTTTGATAAAATCAAGCATTAGCCATTTTATTTGGTTTCAGTGGAGTCTATTGACTTTGATTTTTTTCTTTTCGTGGAATTAGTCGTTGGATTTTTTGGCTTTGAATTAATCGTTTTCGAGAAATTCTTATAGGCTTCGAGTCTTACTTGCTCTACTTTCTGCTGTAATTCTTTTTGGAGTTTTACGATTCGCTTCCTTTCCTGTTCAATTACTTTATCCACCTCTTCCTTTGCTTTGAGTTTGGCTTTTTCGACCTCGATTCGTGCTTTTTCTTTTGCAATAGCAACTTTTCTCCGCATCTCCTCTTTGGCTCCATTAAGTTTTTGTCGCATTTCCATTTTGGCTTGCCGAACTTTTTCCGAAGCTTCTTTTTGCGACTTTCGGATTAATGCATAGGATGAAAGAGAATCTTTGTTTGCCAAAGGCTTTTCCTTTCTAATCTTTTTGCCTCGGGAATATTTAATCGTGTCATCATTCTGCACAAGTTTGCTTTCTTTGGCTTTCTTCCGCGATTGGGAATAAGCCATTGGTTCAAATGCAAATATTAAAAGCAAAGAAAGGATCAATAGAAAAGTTGATTGTTTCATAACCAACCCATAATTTTTAATACATTTACAACATTGCAAATTATTCAATTTTTCTTCGTGCAAAGTTGAGAATATAATTAAAATTTATGCCAAGAGCAAAATTCTTCCCGATTTGTTCACCTTCGTAAAACTGATAAATGGGAAGTTCGAAGAATGGGGAAACCGAAAACTCATCAGTTAGGAAAGTTATTCTTGGAACTAATTCAAGAACTTTGGCTCCAGAGTTAGTATAGGTTGAATCATTGAATTTATCCTTAAAATGTATTTGGTTGCGAAGTTCCACAATTGAATAAAAGTTGTCGGAAAATCTTTTGGAAAGAAGGAATGAAGTCAAAAGATTTGGTCCAAAAAAGTAATTCAATGAATTCTCGAATTGGTAATCGAAACGGACAAAGAGAAGAAGGTTCAGATTTGCTTGCGGAAAGGATTTCTGTGCAAAAGCCATTGCGTAAAGCCCGAACGAACCATCCGATGGTTGAATAACAACGGGATGGTTTTCAATATCTTGGAACTTCATCAAAGGGAAGCGAAATCCAAGCCCAAGATTAGAGATAAAATCGGAAGTTTCTGTTTCGTAAATATTACGCCGGAGCCCTAAAGATGCAGAGGAAAATCCGTAGCCTTTGCTTCGGAAGCCATACTGGTAGAGTGACCGAACTGAATAGGAAATGTCGAAATCAAAAGATGTATATGCATCCAGTCCATAGGAAGCAAATAGATTCAAAAAATGGCTTTTGAAATCGACTAAACCGGACTTGTAGGAATCAGCATTGTAAAGGCGATTCGAAGAGAAGAATCGGTAAAGGAATTCAATTCGCAAGCGTTTTCTTTCGCTCAAAGCAGTTTCGGAAGTTCCAAGCCAATGCAGTGGCGGAGAAAACTGCTGTCCCGAAGAACACCCACATTGAGAATTTAAGCGAACAATAGAAAAACTCAACAAAACAATAAGTGAAAAAGAGAATATGACAAAATTTTTAAACATATAAGTAATTTTTAACACTAAAAATATAAAATTACAAAAAAATATAAGTTTTTTAAAAAAAATTTGCATTGGGTTGAATAACGAAAAAAAATTTAACATAATTTTGTATTGCCAAAAAGATGTATGTTTAACTTTTTTGGAGTTTTTTATGAAACGAGCCATCATTGCAGTTTTTGTAGCAGTAGCATTTATTGCTACAAGCGTTTTCGCACAAGCCCCCGCAGCAAAGACTAAAGAAGCAAAACCGAAGCAAAAAGTCGAAAAGAAAACCGAAGAGAAGAAGGAAGTTAAAGAGATGAAGAAGACCGAAGCCAAGGAAAAGAAAGAAGCAAAAGTTGAGAAGAAGGAAAAACCAAAGAAAGAAGCCAAAGAAATGAAGAAGACCGGAACAAAGGAAAAGAAAGAAGCAAAAGCAGAAAAGAAAGAAAAACCAAAGAAAGAAGCTAAGAAGACAGAGAAGAAAGAAACCAAAACCAAGCCAAAGAAGAACTAATCGGCAGATAAAAATTTCTTCACTCCGGCAAGGGACAACCTCCCTTGCCTTTTTCTTTATCAAAAGTTAATCGACCAAATTATATTTATAGGTTTGGAGGGGGTTGTCAGGCATTGGATGTGCACGAAACATCCGATGCAATTTTCGGCAGGGATGTTATCTTAATTGCTTTGTCAAAGAGTAACAGTCCAATGTGCAACTATCTACCATACATTTTCCATCTGAAGTTACCATCCCTTACTTTATCTTGAAAGAAATCGGGCGTTTGCGAAACATCGGATGTCTGGCGAAACAGAAACAATCGATTTTTCGAAACATCCAATTTCTTTAAACCTATCAATGGAGCCACATTCCCTTCATTCTTCATTTGTCAAATTCATCTGGAACATTCGACATCTGATTGTTCACAAGTTTATGGCTTTATTCCTTTTTAAACGAAAATTTTCCCTCGTCGGGGCAAATTTTTGGTATCCATAAGTGCTTGTCCAAATCAACAGCCTCGCCAACAAATGTTACCCCTTCGGACTCGAGCCGCTCTTTCATATATT
This sequence comes from Bacteroidetes/Chlorobi group bacterium MS-B_bin-24, assembly GCA_003731685.1. Classification (GTDB taxonomy): domain Bacteria; phylum Bacteroidota; class Ignavibacteria; order Kapaibacteriales; family UBA2268; genus Naka2016. The sequence continues at coordinate 50,907 of RCNO01000005.1, read as the reverse complement.
CTGGTGTGGGGAAATACCTTTTCCCCGTTAAGAGCCCTAAACGGTTTACAACTCTGTGGGCAGGAATTTCGGTGTTTTTGAATGCCAATGAATTCAACGCCCATCCTACCATTCTTGCCGACATACCGACCCCAATCGCTCGGGCAATGTGCCCATAGGTTGTAACTTTCCCTGCGGGTATCTGTTTAACTATGTCGAATATTCTTTGATACAAATCCTTTTTATCCATTTTTAGTAGGTTTAACAACTAAAATTGTTATGTCATCGCGAAGATAAGTTGTTTCGAACGGAAAGCAGATTTCTGTAAGAATCTTTTCCTTAATCTCATCAGCGGTTAAATGATGATATTGTTCCAGAACGCTCAATATTTTATTTTCTGCAAAATCAACTTTTCCATCTTTAATTTTCTCGACTACGCCATCGCTAACAAAAAGGAAAATATCGCCCGAGTTGTAAGGGAAAGCAACTTCCTCTGTATTCTTTTCGAACATCTCGTTTTGAACAATTCCTAATGCAATTCCTTTTGGTACTATTTTCGTTGATTTGTTTTCCATATTGTTAAAATAGTATAAACCCAAATGCCCTGCCCGAGCCAAAGAAACTACCGAATTTTTCAAGTCGAAGTTACACACAATTGCAGAGATAAAATAACCCTTTTCAATCGACCTACAAAGCATATCGTTGGCTCGGGCAAGCAATTCTTTCAACGAAAAATCGAATCCGCTTAATGTCCGAAGTATGCCTTGAATTTGGGACATATAAAATGCAGCGGAAACTCCTTTGCCACTAACATCTCCTACCACAACACGAAACTGGTTTTTATCAGAATTCAGGAAATCGAAGAAATCACCGCCAACTTCCAGTGCTGGAATTGTTACTGCCGATATTTCCATCGATTCAATTTGGGGCATCTCTTTGGGAAGGAGTGCAAATTGTATTCTCTGGGCAATTTCGATTTCCTTCTTGTAGCGTTCACGTCGGGCAAGTTCTTCTGCGTAGAAAGCATTAACAATAGCAATTGCAATATTTTTGCAAATTATGTTTAAGTATTCGATGTCATCGATTGTAAATTTTGCCTCCGAAAGCTTTTCGCCAACGAATAATGCCCCGACTAATTCATTCCCGTGTCGTATTGAAACAATTATGTTGAATCCACAACTTATTAGCAGCCCCTTCAATTGCTCGGGCAAGGCTTCGGCATATACCAAAGAATTGTCCACGTTTTTCAGTGCATCGAACCATTGAACATTTTTGACGAAATTTTCAATTTCTTGTGAATCAATATCCCCATAATAATCTTGAAAATATATACTCCCGTTTTTGAAAATAAGCAACAAAGCCTTTTTAGGGAACAATGTCTTTTCTAATTGACTCAAAACATTTTTGGCTAATAATTCCAATTCGATGTTGCTAACGATTAGTTCCGAAAGTTCCGAAGCGGTGCGACGATAATCGAATTGAGAATGGTAAAACTTCTTCTTCAAGTAATTTCCAAAATACTTTCTGATGGATAGTAGCAGAAAAAGACACAAAGTGAATCCGATTGTTATCGCCAACTTCTCGTATTGAAAATTTTTGTCCATAGGCAAAGGGCGATTCAATACTTCGATAGTCGTTCCAACAAGATGTAAGTTTGGAAACTTTATTGAAATAATTGTCGAAAGATAAAGCAAGCCTGCTACGGCAAGAAACAAAACCAAATCGAGAAGGAATTTTGTAGTAAGATAAAGATAATTTCGCCTAACACTAATGACAATATCGTAATACCTATACTTGAGAAGATAATAGGACAAAACAAAGGGAAGTAAGACACAAAATAAATAGAGCAATGCGTTAATGTTAATTCTTTGAATATGAAAGAATTCGCTGTAGAAAAGATTGAGAATAAGCAAAAGCAAAAGTAAATTTATGTAATAGAAGAAAAATCTAAAACTTTTCGACTTATCCCTGTTAAATTGTTTCCAAAAAGCCAATCTGATAGCATAATGATAGACAAAAATAGCAATGAATGTAGCATAGGCATAAAAGCTTTTGAAATGGAAAGAATTTTTAACAGACAATTCAAGGAATAATATTAAAAGCACTCCCGAAAGTGCATAATTCGAAAGAAAAACCCATCGGCGGGAAAGTATGTTTTTCTGCCGAACAGGGAAGTAAAAACAGAAATGGGAAAACAATCCTGCTCCAAAAGCACTCGAAAATGCAACGACAATCGTCCAGATTTTGTTTAACAGGGTCGAATCCGTTCTACTTGTAGAAGGGTCGAGAAAAACAAAGGACAGAAACACAAAAGCAAGGCTAATTAATTTTACAGGAAAGTGATTTGAGTATCGCAAACCAAAGAACAATCCGAACACAAAGAAAAGAATGGCAGTAAAATAGCGAAGCGAGGTCGAAAAACCAATTTGATATTTAGTGGGGTAAATTACCGATTTTTGCAGGTTTCCACAGCGGAGAAATTCAATCTCCAGTGGAACATTCGCAGGGGCATTTTCAATCAGCAATTCTGCATCGCGTGAACTCCCAAATTCTTTTCCATTGATTTTTACCAACAAGTCCCCCGATGCTAGAATTTCAACATTGCTTCGTTCATCTTTGCCGAAACGATAGACAATTGCACAGGACTTCAAACGATAAAATCTTGCTTTTTTGAGTTCGCCAATATTGGCAAGTATAGTTCGGGTTAAATTTTTCTTGCAATCGAAAAATTTTACTTCAAGGACGCTTTTGTCTGTCGATAAAACAGATTCTATTGACTCTGAATCTTGAATAATTTTTTTATCTATTTCGATAATTAAACTTCCTTTGGGGATTGGGTCTTCCTTTTGTGGGAACACACTACTTATCGAATCCAAAACCATTATCTTCGAAGGTGGGTCGACCAAGATTTTTTCATCTTTTGTGAATTTATATTTTTGAATTTGATAAGAAATGCCTGCGAATGCAAAAGCAGTTGAAATTGCAATAAGTATCCAGCGAAAATGTTTCGCAGAAATCTGATTCATCCTATTCGAATAAGAAAGCCAAAGCAAAATTACGAAACGGAAGGCAACAAGTTGCAATCAAGTTACATTTGGCTGGACATCGATTATCCGAATTTGCCGTGAATTGCTATCGTATGCACGAATTAAATCGTAAACTTCGGGAATGCTTTCGGCAACTTCCCAAAGTTGGCGGTGTTCGGTTCGCATAAAATTCTCGTCCACTGCTTTGTTCAATTGTTGTATCAAGGGGTTGTAATACTTTTTCAAATTAACAATAATAATCGGAGCAGAAATAATTTTCAACCGCTTCCAAGTTATTGCTTGAAGAAGTTCCTCGAAAGTTCCGCAACCACCGGGCAATGCAACAATACAATCGGCACGGGAAATCATAATCTCTTCACGCTGGTGCATTGTTTCGACTTCAATCAGGCGGGTGATTCCATTATGACCGAGTTCGTATTTTTGCATAAACTTTGGGATGACACCTATGATTTGTCCTTTGTTATCCAGAACACCTTGAGCAAGGCGACCCATCAATCCAACTTTACCACCGCCGTAGAATACGGTCTTGTGGTTGCGGGCAAGAATCTCCCCAAGTTCATATGCCGAGTCAAGATAATATTTATCGACCCTGTTGCTCGATGCACAAAAGCAAGTAACGTATTCTATCATTTTACATTCAGAAAAAAGTATTTACGAATTTTCTTCGCTTTGATTTTATTTCGCTCGGTGCTCGACTTTTTTTGATTTCTTTTTTACTAATAACGAACTTATAATCTATTTTTTTCAAAATTTTATTAATTTTCTTTTTGTGGTGGGTAAATTTTTTAATCCAATGGGAAAGGTTCGTTATTTTTTAGGCATATTTTTGTTTAGTATTGTATTTCTTCTGGGTTGCGAAGATGGCGTCAATCTTTTCACTCCCGAAGATGATGTCCAGCTTGGTTTGCAATTACAATCTCAAATTGCGAGCAACCCGAAAGACTATCCTATTTTGAACAACCCGGACGTAACAAGTTACTGTCAGGGAATTGTCGACCAGATAATTCTTTCGCCCAAAATCAAGTACCGTAACACATTCAAATATCAAGTTACAGTCATTCGGAACGATAATGAAGTGAATGCCTTTGCAGTTCCTGGCGGCTATATTTATGTTTATACTGGCTTGCTCAAATTCATCGACAACGAAGCAACTTTGGCAGGGGTGCTTGCCCACGAAATAGCCCACTGCGAACGCCGCCACGCCACCCAACGGCTGACAAAAGCCTACGGGGTCGGAATATTGCTGGACATTGTGTTGGGCAAAAACCCCGACAAAACAGTTGAAATTGCTGCAAATCTGCTCACCGGCTTGGCATTCCTGAAAAATAGCCGCGACGACGAATACGAAGCCGATAGCTACGCCTACGAGTATTTAAAATCCACAAAGTGGTATCCTGGTGCCCTGATTTTCTTTTTCGATAAGATAAAACAGAACGAGGGCAGTTCATTCCTCCAAGTTTTGCTATCCACCCACCCATTGAGCCAAGACAGAATCGACAAGTTGAACGCCAAGATTTCCGCCGACAAACTCCCCCCACCCACCGAAGACAATCTCTTTTCCCAAAAATACCAAGAGTTTAAAAAGCGTATTCCGTAGGATGGCAAAAGCAAGGGCGGAGGAAAGTTAATTTTTACCTTTGTTTCATTTTTTTACCCTTTCCCGCTTTGCTCCCTCTGTTCTTTCCACTGGGGGTGGCTTACTCTTCGGTTTCGGGTTCGAGGGGGAGTTTGATGGTGAAGCGGGTGAATTTGTTGACTTCGCTTTCGACTTCAATTTCGCCGTGATGGGCTTCGACAATCCATTTCACTATGGACAAGCCCAGTCCAAATCCCTTAATGCCATTGGTTTCGGTTTTGCTCGCACGATACATTCGGTCGAATATATGTTCGAGCTCGTCCTTTGGAATTCCAATTCCATTGTCTTCGACAACCATCTCGACGAAATCGGTATTTTTCTGAACGACAAGTTTGATGTTCCCACCTTTTGGGGTGTATTTTGTCGCATTGTCGAGCAAATTCAACAGAACTTGGTGGATGCGTGGCGGGTCGATTGGAACAATAATATCGGGCTCTATGCTCTTGGTGATGGTAATGTTCTTTTGTTCAGCAATTATTGAAATATCTTGTGCAACTTCTTCGGCAATTTTCGAAATGTTCTCCAATTTTAGGTTCAATGGGATTTGACCAGTTTCTGCACGCGAAAGCTCCAAAATCGATTCAACAATGTTGGAAAGTCTGCCTACTTCTTCGAGTGCACTAATTAGGATTTCTTCGTATTCTTCGGGAGTACGACGCGAATGCAGAGCAATTTCCAATTCCCCCTGCAAAATCGTTAACGGGGTACGTAGTTCGTGCGAAGCATCGGAAGCAAACTTTTTCACTTGGTTGAATGCCTGCTCCAGCCGCTCAATCATCCTGTTCAAAGTTCGTGTTAAGTGTCCAACTTCATCGTTGGTCGGGATTGTAGGAAGGCGAAGGCTTAGGTTCTTCGCCGTTATTTCGTCCGCAGTTTTTGCAATCTGGTCAATTGGTTTCAAGGAAATTGATGAAAGAATCCATCCCCCAGCAATCGAGATAACAAGGATAAACGGCAGGGCTACAAGTTGAATCATAAACAATCTGTTCAAGGTCAACCGCAAATCGTTTAGAACATAACCAACGGAAATTACTGCTCGGCTTGTCCGTTTAATCATCAAACGAATGTCTGTGTTCAATACCTTCGTTGTAATCAAAATTGAATCGAGTTTGAAGACAGGCGGCTGTTCCAAAGCCAATCTAAGCACTGAATCTTGGGTTTGGGATTTCATTGGAACATAAATTGTATCGAAGTGGGTCAGGGTCGAAAACCCCAAGAAAGTTGGAAGTGTGTCGTTTTGAAGATTTTGAGACCGCCAGATAATGTTGTTGTTCGTATCGGCAATCTGCACAAAGAAATTCTTGGGATTCAACAATATATGCTCGTAAACAGCAGACCATATTTCCCCAAGGTCTTCTTCGACAAGTTTTTCCCTTTGCACTGTTGGCCTAATTGGACCAACAAATCTCATCTCTTCCAATTCTTTGAGCAAAGCAAGCTTGTCTTGGTAATTTCTTTGGAAAGGACGGCTTTTGATATTTTTCAAATCGGATTGGCTTTTCGAAATTATGACATCGAGCGAGGCAACAACCTTGGAAATCGAAGCGTCGAGGCTCCTGTGAAGTTCATTGTACACAGAAAAGTAGGTATAGGAACCATAGGCTAAAAGTGTTAAGGCAACAATAATTCCATACCAAAATGATAGCTTCGTTCTTAATGGTAATCTCGACGCCACTTCTTTCTTAAAAAATATGTATAAAAATAAACGGAAAAATTATAATTTAATTATTTTATTTAACAAAATTTTAGGGAAATATGACAAAGATTAAGTTTTTTTTAGGAATTTTTCTGCTTTGTTTTGCTTTTGTCTCAATTTCTTTTGGCAAAACTCCTGAAAAGAAAAATCAACAAGAAACCAAGCCAACCGAACTCGATTTAAGCAACATCAAACTTCGGCTTCTCGGACCCGCAGTTTTCGGCGGAAGAGTTTCCGACCTTGCAGTTAATCCAAAGAACAAACAAGAATTTTATGTAACTTTTGCTTCGGGTGGTGTTTGGAAAACCACAAACGCTGGCACAACTTTCACACCTATTTTCGACAAAGAAGGTTCATTCTCGATTGGTTGTATTGCTTTGGACCCAAACAACCCATTCGTTGTTTGGGTTGGCACTGGCGAAAATAATAGCCAAAGGAGCGTGTCTTGGGGCGATGGTGTTTATAAATCCACCGATGGTGGCAAAACTTGGAAAAATGTCGGGCTGAAAAATTCCGAACACATCGGGAAAATCGTAATACACCCAACTAATTCCGACATTGTTTATGTTGCTGCGCAAGGTCCACTCTGGGGACCCGGTGGAGACCGTGGCTTATACAAAACCACCGACGGCGGGAAAACTTGGGAAGCTGTTCTTAAAATCAGCGAAAACACAGGGGTAACCGACGTCGTGATGGACCCCCGGAATCCCGATGTCCTCTACTGCGCTTCGTATCAAAGGCGAAGGCACGTTTGGACATTGATTAATGGCGGACCCGAGGCTGCAATTTACAAAACAACCGATGGTGGCAAGAACTGGGAAAAGTTGCCAAACGGACTCCCAAGCGGCGACCTTGGTCGAATAGGCTTGGGCATTTCCCCAGCCAATCCCGACTACATCTATGCAATTATCGAAGGTAACGAAGGCAAAGGTGGAATTTATCGCTCAACAGACCGCGGAGCTTCTTGGGAAAAGCGAAACTCTTGGTTCTCGGGCTCTGCTCAATATTACCACGAAGTTTTTTGCGACCCCCAAAACCCCGACAGAGTTTTCTTTATCGACACTTACCTTCGAGTTACCGAAGATGGTGGTAAAACATTAAAGATTGTTCCAAACAACAACCGGCACGTTGATGACCACGTCGTTTGGATTGACCCGGACAATACTCGCCACTTTATGGTTGGCGGCGACGGTGGCTTATACGAAACATTCGACAATGGCTCCACTTGGCGTTTCTTTGCAAATTTGCCAACTGGACAATTCTATCGAATTTCTTGCGATAATTCACAGCCATTTTATTTTGTTTACGGTGGAACACAGGATAATAATACTTGGGGAGGTCCATCGCGAACTACTTCGAGTGGCGGAATCACAAACGAAGACTGGTTCCTCGTTGTCGGAGGCGATGGCTACCAAGCTAAAGTCGACCCCGAAAATCCAAATATCGTTTACGCAATGTGGCAATATGGGAATCTAATTCGCTACGACAGAAAAAGTGGCGAAGTGTTCTATATTCAACCACAGCCCGAAAAAAACGAAGCTTTACGCTGGAACTGGGATACTCCTCTCCTTTTAAGTAAACATTCTCCTACAAGATTATACATAGCCGCAAACAAAGTTTTCCGTAGCGACGACCGTGGCCAAAGTTGGCGAGCAATCAGCGGCGACCTGACCCGGCAAATCGATAGGAACAAACTACCAGTTATGGGCAAGGTTTGGGGTCCCGATGCTGTTGCAAAAAATGCTTCGACTTCATTCTATGGGAATATTGTTGCACTTTCTGAATCTCCAATCAACGAGAATTTGCTCGTTGTTGGCACCGATGATGGCTTAATTCAAATTACTACCGATGGAGGGAACACTTGGAGAAAAATAGAGAAGTTCCCAACCGTGCCCGAAACTACTTACGTTAGCGATGTTTATACTTCTAACCATAATCCAAATGTAATCTATGCAACTTTCGATAACCACAAAAACGCCGACTTCAAACCCTATGTCCTTAAATCAACAGATTTGGGTCAAACTTGGGAATCAATTAGTTCAAATCTCCCGCAGAATGGCTCTGTGTATACCATTATCGAAGACTTTGTCGACCCAAATCTTCTTTTCGTTGGAACCGAGTTCGGGCTTTTCGTTTCCACAAATCAAGGGAGGCAATGGAACAAGGTTACAGGTAATTTCCCAACAATTGCAGTACGAGACCTTGATATTCAGAAGCGTGAAAACGACCTTATTGTGGGCACTTTTGGACGAGGAATATATATTCTGGATGACATTTCTTTCCTTCGAAATCTCTCCGACAGTGTTTTGGCAAAAGAAGCGATTATTTTCCCAATCAAACCTGCTTTGATTTATAATGAAGACGAATCGAAGAAGAAAGAAGACCTTGGTAGCTCATTTTGGAGAGCGGAAAATCCACCCTTCGGTGCAACTTTTACTTTCTACCTTAAAGATGAAATCAAGACACGAAAGCAAATTCGCAAAGAAAGGGAAAAGGAACTCGAAAAATCGGGCAAGCCTGTTTACTATCCACCTTTCGAAGAACTAACTGCCGAGGATTTAGAGCAAAAGCCGCAATTGTTGTTCAAAATTTACGACTCCGAAGGGAACATTGTTCGCACACTTACCGCTCCACCTTCTCGTGGTTTTAATAGAATTACTTGGGATTTAAGGTATCCCAATACCGAGCCCATTTCGGATACAACCAATTTGAACAAGAATTCGGGAATGGCAGTCGTTCCCGGAAAATACAAAGTCCAAATCTTTAAGAGTGTGGATGGGAAAATCTCTCCCCTAACAGCACCAGTTGAATTTGAATGCAAATTGCTAAATAACCTTACCTTGCCGCCAAAAGATTTAGCACAATTGGAAGCTTTTCGCCAAAAGACTGCAAAACTTCAAAACGCCGTTATGGGAACTAATTCTTTGCTCAACGAAACTTCAAAGAAAATCCAAATTTTGAAAAATGCGTTCCTTTCGTCTTTGAAATATGATGATGCAATGTTAAATCGATTGCGGGATATTGGGTATGCACTCGACATTCTGAAAATCCGGCTCTCGGGCAATCAAACACTTGCACGCTTGAACGAAAATCAACCACCTTCCATTATCGACCGATTGAATTATATCCTTTGGGGCTTATGGGCTACCACACAGGAACCAACTGAAACACAAAAGAAGTCTTATGAAATTGCGAAAGACGAATTGAAGCAAGTTCTGAATGCTCTTAAACGAATTGTTGAAGTTGACATTCCCGAATTCGAAAAGGAACTTGACCGGCTCGGCTCGCCATGGACGCCCGGTCGTATTCCGAAAATCGAAGATTAGTTGTAAAGCAACTGAATTCTATTTTTTGTTAAAAGATAAATTTTAGAAATATGAGCGAATTAACCAAAAGGGTGCTGGTAGCGGCAATAGGTATTCCCGTTGCAGTTGGAATTGTTTATCTGGGCGGATTTGTGTTTTTCCTTGTCGTTGTATGCTTTTCGAATTTAGCATTATGGGAATTTTACTCACTTTTTTCTGGTTCAAATCTGAAGCCAGCGGGAACCTTTGGATTAATTGTTTCAACATTGCTACAAACTTTGTTCTATTTGCTTTTGCAAACAAAGGTAAATATTGACCCGTTGGATGTTTCGATTATTTTCTGCCTGGTTCTTTTAGCCACACCTGCCCTTTTGGTATTCGTTCAAGTTTGGTCGAAACGTGCTAATACAACACAAAATACCGCCGTAACAGTTTTGGGAATTTATTGGCTTGGAATTTCTTTTCTTTCTTTGCTAACGATTCGATTTCTGCCCGAGTTCTTCCATTTCCTTCGCAATTTCGGGCAAATTAATGAAGCACATCTAATTTTTGGAATAAATTATCCAATCGACAACAATTGGGCAATAAAACTTTTTATTGTAATACTTGGAAGTATTTGGATTTGCGATAGTTTCGCATATTTCATCGGGAAAGCCTACGGCAAACACAAACTGGCTCCCAAAGTAAGCCCCAAAAAGACTTGGGAAGGTGCTATTGCTGGTTATGTTGGAGCAATTCTTGGCTTTTTGGTTTTAACAATTTTGTTTAATCTCGATTTGCCGCTGGGCTTTCAATTTCTTTTTGCCTCCGTCATCGGGATAATTGGTCAGATTGGCGACCTTGCGGAGTCGAAAATCAAAAGGGAATTCAATGTAAAAGATAGTTCAGCTTTGCTTCCGGGGCACGGCGGCGTTTTAGACCGATTCGACAGCATCTTATTTGTTTACCCAACGATTACGCTAATAATTGTGTTGCTTGCTATTTCTGGGTGAGTAGTTTTTGAGGCTTAATAGTTCTGGTTTCTTTGGGCTAACTCAATTCGAGTTTTTTCGATTTTTCTCAATTTATTTATCAAAGCAGATTTAATATCTATTTGCCGTGAATTTGCGTAGTTGAATAACGCAATGAAGACATCGGCAGTTTCATCTGCAAGGGAAGATTTATCGACTGCCTTCCCTTTCCAAAGTTTCTTTTCGAGATTCGCAAGTTCACCTGCTTCGCCATTTAGTTCCAAACAAAAGAACTCCGGCGGACGATAGGTAAAGTAATTCTTCTGATATTCATCAAACAACTTTTGAACATCGGAAAGTGAACTATCAATTGCTTCCAACAATTTATTGAACACGGGATTTTCAGCTTTCATTTGATTTATTCTCCTCGACTTCGCGAATTCTGTATCCAACGCCTCGAATGCTTTGAATTAGTTGGGGTTGCGACGGGTCGAACTCAATTTTTTCACGCAACCGTTTGATGTAGACATCGATAATGTTCGACTCGGGGTCGAATGAATGACGCCAGACGTGTTGCAAGATATTGCTACGGCTGACGATTCGATTTTTATTCCGCATAAGATATTCCAGCAAAGCGTACTCCTTCGTGGTCAATTCAATTTCTTTCCCACCGCGGTAGGCAAAATGGGTTATAGTGTCGAGTATCAGGTCTCCGCATTGCAGTTTGGTTGTTTTTTCTGGAGCCGAGCGACGAAGAATAGAACGCAAGCGTGCAGCTAATTCCTCGAAACTAAAAGGTTTGGGCAAATAGTCATCGGCTCCAAGGTCTAATCCCATTACTCTGTCCTCGGTTGCACCACGAGCGGTCAACATCATTATGGGAACCTTGATGCCAGCCTTTCGCAACTCTTGAAGAATCGAGAAGCCATCGCGACCGGGAAGCATAACATCGAGCAAGATGGCATCGTATTCATTATTCATCGCCATCTCGAGCCCCTGCTCCCCATTATAAGCAATTTCGACGATGTACCGTTCCTCTTCTAATCCATGCTTAATAAAATTTGCAAGCTTCTTCTCGTCCTCAACTACCAATATTCTCATAACCCTCAGCCTTTAAACAACAAAACTATTTTACGAATATAGGAAAAATTTCTTGATTGCCGTCGGAAAGTTGTAGGAAAATGTAATAAAGTCCCGGGTCGACTAACGAACCGTCGTAGTTCCGACCATCCCAATATTCGCAATAATAGGTATTCGACTGACGCTGCACGGAGCTAATTAATTCCTTGACCAACCTATTGGCGGCATCGAGAATCTTGACCGACACTCTTGCGTCATTGGTTAGGATATAACTTATCTCCAAGACATCAGTCTTAGGGTTGAAAGGATTAGGCGCAACTGTATTAATTATGCTGGGCTTAGAAATGTAAATAAGAGTATCGACTGCTAAACAATTTTTTCTGCAAATGAATCGCAAAGGCAGAAGGTCGGGGTAGTTTCGCTTTTGTTCTAAAACAAATTGGCTTTGCTCAATAGGCAAAGCTGCAATTTTAAAATATTGGGCACCAAGATTTAAGTGTATCTCAATCGTATCGCATCCGGTCAATCGTTCCCAGCGGAATATCTTCGAGCAGCAAATAGTGTTCGATGAATCGTAATAAACCAAAAAGTTTCGTGGTTTAACTCGAACATTAAAAGGCAATGAAGTGTCCCGAAATCCATCTTTTGTTGAAACAAAACGAAAATCGACCTTGCCATTGATTTCCTGTCCGTTGTAATCGAAAATTTGCATACAAGGCAGGGAAACCAAAAACATTTCGCTCGGGCTTGGATTTATCCTTTTATCAACAAGTTCCCATTTATTATTTGTGTTTAAGTATTCAAGATAAAGAGTGTCGATACACTTTGCAAAACAACCAATTTGAATATTGTCCAAATAAAACCATTGTTGCAGGTAAGAACTATCGACAGCGGCGCTCGGTGGATTTATTCTAATTATTGCTGTTGAATCGAAAACTTCCGATGAATCAAGAGAATTTTCAACATAAATCAACCCTGTTTTACCCACCAGTCGATTATCGGCAACAATTGGCACCTGAACAACTTTGGAACTAATGGCTATGTTGTTTGCCACAAAGAATGATGCCTTGTAATCAAATAAGCCGTTCCGCTCGGGTATGAACCTAAGATTAATGTTCGTTGTGGTTTTTATTTTGGAATTTAGCACAACTGCAATTGTGTCGCCAAAGCAAAACTCTTGAACAATATTATCAGAATATTTTGGAGTTTGAACCTCAATCAATTTTGGCAATGGACTGCCAATAAGATATAAATAATTATTTGTCAAAACGACTATATCGTTTTTGGCATCGCCATCTACATCGGCAATTAAGGCGTCGAAAATCGTTTCCGAAGGGAATTCTTTGGCAAATAAAGTATCGAACGGCTTCCCAATTTTAAATTCAAAAGAATTATAGTCGCGTAATCGAAGAACAAGTAGCTGCGAGCCATTAACGAGCACAATTTCATCTTTCCCGCTCGTGTCCTTATCCAAATCGTTAACCGCAGCGACCCATCCACTAATGCTGAAGGTGCAAATCGTATCGAATGGGAAAAGATAAGAATACGGCGGGCTTGTCTTGGGAATTGGATTGCCCTCGCGATAACGAAGAACAAGCAGTTTATTGCCCGGAACCATTCGGAATTTTGAGCTGTAAGTTGCAACGATTTCGTTTCCGGGATTATTAGGATAATATGGCAGGAAGTTGTTTGTGGATTTTCCGTCGACATTGCCAACCGCAATAGACCAGTGATGATTTGATAGCCCAACAAAAGAAGGCGAAAGGGAATCGTTCGGCAAAGTTACAGCATTGCCCTTGCTGTCGAAAAGATGTAGGCGGGAAATTCCCATCGACGAGTCAATCCCCGAGTATTCTTCGGCAACAAGAATGTAAACCGAATCGGAATTGTAAGAATTGTTCAAAGTAACAAAAATTGGTTTGATTCTTTGCCTGGTGCCATTATTGTCCAAAATTGAATTAAGTTCCAACGGAGGGAAAGTTTGCCGAATTTGGTCGTTGACAAAAGTATAAGACAAAAGGTAAGATTTGGCAGTGTTCGTTCGTTCCAAAGAAACAATGCTTGGAATATTGCAATTCAAATTCGGTGTGGGATAATTTGGCACTGCACACAAAAAGTTTCCAGAAGAATAGAATAAAGATGGCGAAGTAAAAGAAATTTCAGGACCGAGCGTTACTCGAAAGTTTGGATTATCTGTTATGTCGGGCATAGGGAAAGTGTAAACGACATTATTCGAGGGGAAAAGAGCAAGACCTCGCAGGAAAGGAGCCCGAACTGGGTCGGTTTCTTTGGCTTCGGGACGAATTGTATTTACCGCTGCAAAAACCAAAAAGTCTTTCCCATAGCGGCGACCAAAGAAAGGCTTGATAGAACCATAAACATTTGGTTTGTATTCCCGCATATCCAGAATTAGCCTTTTGATAAGGGCAACGGTATCGGCTTTGCTGTCGTAGCCAGCAATGTATGTATAAAGAAGCATGTCTTTGGGGTTTTCGAATTCGATTGTTTCCAGCCCTATCAGCAAACTTGAAGTGGGATTGGGATAAAAAGTATTCGAAAGAGTATCAAAAAGAACGGAGACGTTCCTGATATATGGAAAACCAAATGAATTGGATTTGTGAGCGAAACCTTTGCCGTCGACCACTACGATTTTCCCCCCGACAACGGCAACAATTTCATTTGGCGCGTAAGGAAAGTCTTCATCAATTTTCGCATCATTAATGATGTTCCCAACAAGTATTTGAACATCGCCAGCAATGGAATTGTTTTTCCATTTTACAATGAAATTTTTCAAATCTTGGGGATATGACAGAATTGACTGATAGCGCGTGCCTTGTGGAGTTCCATTCGGAAAAAGCCAGACAGCAGGACTCGCCACTTGTGTTTGACAAATTAATTCGCTAAAAAAGAAGAGAAGAAATGTTAGCAAAGAGCTCAAAAATCTGTTCAAATTAGCAATCATTGTTACTCAAATTAGTTTCTTTTTACAAAAAACAATTGCAAAATAAGAAAAAAAGTAAAATACACAATTCACCTGCAATAATCAAGCAAAATTCCAAAGCAACCGGTTATCTTCTCCTTTTCTTTTCCTTCCTATCTTTGAATTTTGTTTCCTTGTTTCTGTTTTGTTTTTGTTTTTGTTTGCTGAAAGATGGCTTTGCCGACCTCTGGAAACTTGCATTTTTGTCCTTTCCGCTATCCTCTTTCTCATCCTTCTCGATTGTAAAGGTGGGAGAACCATCGAAGCAAATTACGAATTCACCTTTGAACTTTGTGTTTTTGAACTTGTCGTAAAGTTCTTTGAAAGTTCCATAATGATGTGTTTCGAAAGGCATTGTCAAATTGCAGCCAATGTATGCCCTCCGCTCGGGCATAATTTGTGCAGCTGTTTCCAAAAGCGGGACAAGGCGATATGGTGTTTCGAGCAATACAACTGTCCGCTTTTCGGTGCTTAAACGACGGAGTTGCAAAATCCTTTCTTCTTTCTTTCGGCTCAGAAACCCAGCATAAAGGAACTGGTCGATGGGGAAACCGCTTCGAACTATTGCCGTCATCAAACTCGAAACCCCGGGAATCACTTTCACAGGGATTTCCCGCTTCAAACAAGCTTGAACAAGTAGCAAGCCCGGGTCGGCAAACACAGGCGTTCCTCCATCGCATATCAAAGCCAAACTTTTTCCCTTTTCCAGCAACTCTACAAGTTGGGGCGTTTTGACTTGCTCATTCTGTTCGTTCAACAATTCCATTTTTTGCGAAAGGTTGTATTTATGGAGAGTTCTCGCCCCTATCTTTGGCTCTTCACAAACCACAATATCCACAGATTTTAGAACCTTTAATGCTCGAATTGTTATATCGTCATCGTTCCCAATTGGAGTAGAAACTATATACAAGGTTCCGTATCTTTTTTCTTTTTTCTCTTTTGTTTCTGTGTTTTCCATTTCACTGTCTGTTTCTAACATAAATTCTTGGTACTCTATTCGAAATCGAGGTAAGGATTTCGTAAACTATTGTGTTCGATTTGTTTGCCAATTCCCATCCAGTTATTGTTTCGTTCTCCTGTTGACCGAGCAGAACTACTTCGTCGCCTAATTTAATTCCATCCATACCTACATCAACCATTATCTCATCCATACAAATTCCGCCGACTACTTTATATCTTCTGCCACGAATCAAGCAAAAAAGAGCATCCGAGAGTATTCTTTTCAAGCCATCTCCGTAGCCGATCGGAACGGTAGCAATGGTCGTTGGATGAGTTGCAATAAACGCCCGCCCATAGCCAACGCTTTCGCCCGGTAAAACTTTGCGAAGGGAAATGACTTTGGAATGCACCTCCATAACAGGTTTGAACCGCATATCGAAGCTGTTCCCATTCCTTACATAACCATAAAGAGCAATTCCGGGTCGAACACCATCAAATATCGACTCTGGAAAATTTGCAATTGCACCAGTATTCGCAATATGGACAAGCTCGAACTCAATCCTTTCGTATTTTAAGTCGCTGATTACTTTCTTGAAAATGTCCAGTTGATGTTTTGTATAAGTTCCATCACTTTCGGAGTTGGCGAAATGGGACATCAGCCCAACGAAATCCAGATTAGGCAATTTCATACATTCCTTAATTATTTCAACTGCATTTTTATAAGGCATTCCGTCGCGTCCCATTCCTGTATCAACATAGAAATGTATCCTCGCCCTTTTCGAATTCGCTTTCGCATAATCCGAAATCTTTTTAGCAACTTCGTAATTTTCAACAGCATAATCAAGATTGTATTCAACAGAAGCCTCGATGGATAAATCGTTTTCGGGCACAAGCACCAAAATTGGAACTTCTATTCCAGCCCGACGCAATTCTATTCCCTCGTTCACAAACGCAACAGCAAGATAGTCAATTCCAAATTCCTGTAGGTATCGAGAAACTTCGATCAACCCGTGCCCATAGGCATTCGATTTAACAACACCAATAACTTTGGCCTTCCCGACAATTTCTCGCAAAGTCTGGTAATTCGTGTAAAGATTGTCGATATTTATTTTAGCAAATGTTGCTCTCATCAATTACCAATCATTTTATCAATTTCACCCAGCAGAGTTTCAATTTTTTCCACAAGAATGGATTTCACTTTTTCTTTTTCCTGTAACATAATTTTTAGCTTTGTAAATTCCTCGTTCAAATTTTTGAACTCAAGTATCTTTTCGTTGTAAAGAAATTCAATCTTCTCTTTTTCGCGGGTGGCAAGCAATAATTTATCCTCGAGTTCATTTTTCTCTTTATTCAAGGCAAAAACTTTTCTCTGTAATTCAATTTTCTCATCGTTAATTTGCTTGTTCAACTCTTTAATTTCCTTGTTAATCTGTCGGATAGAATTAACTTCGCTCTGAACTCTATAAAACTCGTTTTTATATTGAAGAAGCTCTTTGATGCTTTCTTCCTTTTTCTTTAATTCCTCTTTTAAAGATTGAATTTCTTGGTTTAATCTCTCCGTTTCCTTCTTGTTCTCAGCGTATTCTGCATTTAAAAGTTCAATCTGAGAATTCAAATCGTCTATGGATTTTCGGTATATCTCTATCTGGCTGACAACATTTTCCAATTTCTTTTGCTTTTCCAATAATTCATTTTGGAGCTTCTCGTAGTTCGTCCTCAATTTTTCATTTTCTATCTTCAAATCCTTTAATTCATTGATATTATCTTCTTTTGTAGTCAAAAATTCATTCAGTTTTTTATCCAGTTGAAAACGCTCCTTCTCTTTTTGTGTCAATTCATTTTCCAAGCCAGCAATTCTGTTCTTGTGGAAAGTTATTTCCTCTTCCAATTCTTTTATCTTTTGAATGTGTTCCTTTTCCAAATCATCGATAACAGATTTTAATCGACGATTCTCATCTGCATATGTTACAATTTCCCGATGAATTTCTATCGATTTATCAACAATTTGTTTGATTACCTTTTGTATGTTTTCGAATGTTGCTGGCTCGATATCAATTGAAAAAATTTCGGGCAAGGTCTCCTGTTCAAAAAAGTTACGTATAGAATTAAAAAACAACTTCTCTTTTTCTTCGGCAAAAGCAATTTTGTTCTTCAAGTTGGCAACTTCGTTCAGTAGCCTTTCGATTTCTCTTTCCCTTTCAATCTTTGCAACAGCAGTAGCTTCGAGATTCCTTTCCAACTCCGAAATATTCACTTTGAGCAGTTCCAATTCCTCCTTTTCTTTTCGTAAGTTGCTGTTTTGAACACTTAAGTCATTAACTTGTTCATTCAAATGAACAATTTGCTCATTAAGTTCAGCATTAATTTTCTGCAATCCACTGATTTTTTCTTCGAGCGCCTGAATTCTCTCTTTTTCTTTTTCCAATGAATCAATTGTTGCGATAAGTTCATTAATACGAGTATCTCTACTCCCGAGTTCATTTTTCAACTCTTCGATAATGTTTTCTTTCTGGCTTAATTCCTGACGCAAAGATTCGACTTCCTTTTCCAATTCGCCGTAGCGGGTCTTGTCGACCGCGGTGCCGAAAATACTGCCTTCGAAATATTCTTTTTCCCTTTTGTATTCATCGCACTGGATTTTCAGTCTTATGTTATCATCTTCCAACTCTTGGATTTTGAACCTTAACTCCTGCAAAATTTCTTGGTTCGCTTGCTGTTCTTGCTCTTGCAGGCGGAATTCTAATTCTTGGGTTCTTGCTTTTAACTTCTCAAGTTCATCTTGTAGTTCAGCATTTTCGCTTGCAAGTGTGCGATTTTGTTCTATTTGCCTTTGATATTTATCGACAAAGCCCCGAATTGCGTTCCATAAGTTATCGACGACAATTTGAAGTGTTGGACTGGGCTTGGTTTGGTATTCTTCGAAATTGAGTTCTTCCATTTTTATGACAAATTTTAATTATAATCGAAATCAAAATACGCGTAGTTCGGCGCCCTTCAGGGTTTGGATTGTTTCGACAATCCGCTGTATCCAAGCGTTAACTTCCTCTTCGGTCAATGTTCTCTCGTTTGAGTTGAAAAACAGTGCAAAGGCAAGATTCTTTTTGCCCGAGCCAATATTTTTACCTTTGTAAACATCAAAAATAACGACATTGCGAAGGAAGTCGCCACCAGTTTTCCAAATGAGTTCCAAAATCTCGCCTGCGGGAATTCCCTCGTCAACCACAAATGCAAGGTCTCGGCGAACAACAGGGAAAGGCGAAATCTTTGCATATTTCGACAATTTCCTTGTGAAGGAATACAACCATCTCAGATTCAAATAGCCAAAATACAAGTTTTGGTCAATGTCGAAAACCTTTTTAAGCTCCTTCGAAACCACGCCGAATTCCCCTTCCACTCCGCCATCGATTTTAATTATACCTGCTTCGCTTCCAAATATGCTATTGGGATGCTTTGTAGGTTCGATTTCAAAATTTACCACCGAAAAAGTAGAGAGGAAATGTTCAAATATGCCTTTAATGTCGTAGAAATCGACAAGTCGTGTTGTTTCCCCCCATTGTAATGGGGAGGACAAGCCACTAACTGCAATCGACAGGACTTCTTTTTCTTCGATGCCTTCTATAAATCCCTGACTTGTGTTGTTCTTGCGAAATTCTTTACCAATTTCAAAGATTCTGAAATCTTTTCGCCCAATGTTGATGTTATATTTCGCAACTTCGAGCACTGGTGCCAACGAACTCGCCCGAACAATTGAGTATTCTTCGCCCAAAGGATTCGCAATTTCTATAAACTCTCCATCGCAAAACAAACGCATCTTATTCGGGTTATACAAATTTTGGGTCAGAATCTCTTGAAAACCATTGAAAACAAAGTAATTTTTAATTTCCTGCCTAACTTCGGGAACATCGAGCGGTGTCTTTTGTTTCTCTCCCGAAAATGTTATCGAGTAACTTCGGTCTTCGGGAATATTATCGTAACCAACGAAACGAGCGATTTCTTCAATTAAATCAATTTCCTGTTCAACATCGAATCGGTGGGTGGGAACTTGGAATACAACCTTATCTCCATCCTGTTCAAAAATTTTAAACCCCAATCCAGTCAATATGTTGACAATTCTTTCCTTTTCTATATCAATTCCCAGCACCCAATTCACTCTTTGAAATCTCAAAGGAATATATTTATTTTCAATCTTTTTAGGATAAACATCAATATAATCTTTAACGATTTTACCATTTGTAAGGCGAGCGATAAGTTGCGCTGCTCTGTTTAAAGCAAAAACGACATTGCCATAATCGACTCCACGCTCGAATCTATATGATGATTCGCTTACCAAACCCAATTTCTTCGAGGTTCTTCTAATTGATGTAGGGCTAAAGAAAGCAGATTCCAGAAACACATTCCTCGTTTCTTTGGTGATTTCGCTATTTTCGCCGCCCATCACTCCACCAATTGCCACAGGTCGGTTGGCATCGCAAATCATTAGCATCGTCGAATCCAATTCCCTTTCTTTGCCATCCAAAGTTACAAATTTTTCGCCCTCGCTTGCTGTCCGAACAATGATTTTCTTCCCTGTCAGCCTATCGTAGTCAAATGCGTGCAATGGCTGCCCCAACTCCATCATTACATAATTCGTTACATCTACCACAGCGTTAATTGGTCTTAGCCCCAGTGCAATAAGTTTTGATTTCATCCATTGCGGAGATTCGACCACTTCTACATCGCAAACTACCCGAGCAGAATAGCGAGGACACTTTTCGCTGTCCAGAACTTCAACTTCTACAAACTCGCCGATATTGCTTTTTTCATCTTCCTCAAAATCTATTGCTGGAACTTTCAAAGGTCGATGATAATACGCCGAAAGCTCGCGAGCGATGCCCAAATGACTTAAACAATCGCCTCGATTTGGTGTAATTGCAATTTCATACACAACATCGTTCAGCTCAAAGTAATTCGCAAACGGGATTCCAACCGGTGCATCCAAAGGCAGAACCAAAATCTTATCGGCACAATCCCCAATTTCCAACTCATCTTCACTGCAAATCATTCCCGTCGAATTTATACCCCGTATAACGGTTGGTTTTATTTCCAATTTATTTTTTGGAATAACTGCCCCAGGAAGAGCAAGCACAACCTTTTGCCCTTGGGCAACGTTAGGAGCACCACAGATAACATCAACAACATTCGCCCCGTCGGTAACTCGGCAAAAAGATAGCTTTTCGGTAACTTTTTCGCAGGATTTAACTTCCCCGACAACAAAATTTTTATATTTCTCGTTCAAATCGAAAATTTCTTCAACCTCGAAGCCAAGCGAGGTCAAAACATTGGAGATTTCCGTCGAATCCGTCGGTATATCAACGAATTGTCTCAAAAGATTTAACGAAATTTTCATTTCCCTAACGAATTAAGTAATTTAAAAATATGCAAATTAAACAAATTTAATGTGATTGATAATCATCAATTTCAACCAAGCAGTAAATTACACAAAAAACACCATTCTATTTTTAATTCTTACTTCAAATTTTTAAAATAGACAAAGAAACACCAAATGCCAATTTACATTTGCCCCCAAACCCACTTAATTACATTTTTCCAGTAAAACACACATTCTCATAACCCGAAACGAAAATCTAATGCACAAAGGAAAAAATTACAAAAACTAAATTTTATGCTGAAAGTGTTTGTTAATTTAACTTAATGAAATTAAGATAAAAATAAAATTAGGAAATTGCTCAACACAATCCATCCTATATTTGAACTTTAAAAATTTGTCATAATTTGAAATTTTTTCAGACATCGGATGTTTCGAAAACATTCGATGTCTTTTTGTAATAAACTCCGTATGGGTCAGGAAATAGGATTTGCGGTTTAAACACCAAATAATTTAATATCTCGTAGGGGTGAATAATTATTCGCCCCTACTAAGCAGATTCTTATTTTTCCACAAAAATCACATTTAAAATTAGAAAATTTATTCTGTATTGAAAATGTTTTTCTTTTATTTTTGTTTTTTTTCATACTTTTACTATTTTGAAATTGTTTGTTTTACAAAAAGGTTTAAAAATGGCTATTCAAAAAGTTTTGGTTCTTGGGGCAGGAACAATGGGAAATGGTATTGCCCACACTTTTGCCCAATTCGGCTTTAATGTTGTTCTTTGCGATGCTTACGAAAACGCTTTAAAAAACGGAATGGCTACTATCGAAAAAAATCTGGGTAGGCAAGTGAAAAAAGGCACAATCACAGAGCAACAAATGACCGAAACCCTTTCTCGGATTTCCCCAACAACCAATTTCAACGATGGCGCCGATTGCGATTTCGTTGTCGAGGCTGTAAGCGAAAACAAAGAACTTAAGTTCAAAATCTTTGCCGGGCTTGACCAGTTGGTTCGCCCCGAAGTTATTCTGGCAACAAACACTTCGACAATCTCCATCACCGAAATCGCAGCCAAAACCAAACGACCCGACAAAGTTATTGGTATGCATTTTATGAATCCTGTCCCAATGATGCGTCTGGTCGAAGTTATTCGCGGGCTTGCTACAAGCGACGAAACATACGAGACTGTTAAAACCCTTGCCGAAAAGCTGGGGAAAGTGCCTGTCCTTGCCAACGACTATCCGGGCTTCATTGCAAACAGAATCTTAATGCCTTTCATCAACGAAGCTATTTGGGCTGTAATGGAGCACATTGGAACAGTCGATGCCATCGATGAAGTTGCAAAATTAGGCTTTTCGCATCCGATGGGTCCACTCGCCCTTGCCGACTTGATCGGATTGGACACCACTTTGGCTATTATGAATGTCCTTCATCAAGACTTAGGAGACCCAAGATTCCGCCCAGCCCCGCTGTTGAAGAAACTTGTGGCTGCTGGACATTTGGGACGCAAAAGTGGTCGTGGATTTTATGATTATTCAGGAGAAAAACCTGTTCCATTAACTTTTTAGGTGGACTATGAACGAAGTAAGAAAATTTGATTCTGATGACCCAGATATTCTTGCTGCCTATCAAGCCGAGACAAACGGCGAATACTTCAAAGCAATAGAATACTACAACAAAGTGATTGCCCGCGACCCCTCGCGCGGTATCGTGTATAAACACTGCGGGAATGTTTATTACCGGATTGGCGATTTGGACAAAGCTGTGGAATATTTAGAAAAAGCTGTCGAGCTACTGCCTCGGTTCCCAACTGCTCGTTACGAGCTTGCACTCGCTTATTATCGTCAGGTCAGGATAAGAAAAGCAATTAACACGATGCAAACAGTGTTGGAGCTCGACCCTAACTTTTTGATGGCTCGCTATTGGCTTGGTATTTTGAATTACCATTATGGTCATATTCGCGAAGCGCGTCAACATTATCTTCAAGTCATTGAAAAAAATCCAAATTTTTATATTGCCTATCATCATCTTGGAGTTACAAACCTAAGATTGGGTAATTACGAGGAAGCAGTCCAAAATTTCAAAAAGATAATCGAGAAAAATCCTGATTCAGCAGCAGCTTATGCACTTCTGGGCGATGCATATCTTTATCTAGGCAAAAAATATGAAGCAAAAATGGCTTACCGAAAGGCTTTGGAACTCGACCCCGAAGACCGAAAAGCCCAGCGAGCATTGGAAATGCTCGACGAATTCAAGGATGTTACTTTTTGATTATTATCCAGCTCGGTTAAAGTTTCAAATATGCCGAAACTTTATTAGGGTTATTTCCCTTTCAGTTTCGGCGTGAATTGTTGGTGGTAGCTTGGAACAAATTCCGCAGGGTCTACTGTTGTTCCAACAGTGAACAATTTCCACCCGAGTTGGGCAATGTGTTTCGCTGTTAGCAAATTTGTCTTATCAAGTTTCTTTACTCGTTGAATATCAACAGTACTCGGAGAGTATAAAAAATCATTATCTTTAACAACTTCACGAAGCTCATCTATTGTGCACAAATTCACCTGTGTCGTTTCTTTGCCTTCGGTATCGAAAAACTGGAAATAATAAATATCCTTGTGAGAATGCAGAACGACAACAATTCGTTCAGCATCGACAACTTGAGCAAGTTCCAAGCAGGCGTAAGCCATTGCAGAAAGCGTTGGCACAGGAACTAATTTTGTTTTGCCATCGAAACACAAACCTTTGGCAAATGCTGCTCCGATTCGTAAACCAGTGAACGAACCCGGTCCAGATGATACCGCAACTGCAAAGAGTCTGTCGAAAGTTAAATAGACATCATCAAGAATTCTTTTGGCAATTTGAGCCAACATTTGGTCTACGGAATTAGGAATGTAAATTGTATGTTCAACCAAAGGAAAATCGCCATTTGCCAAGCAAACAGAGCAAACATTGGTTGCAGTTTCCAAAGCCAAAATATAATTCTCGTTCATTCCACCTCGCTTTGAATCGTTTTACCAAGCCTCCAAACAATCTCGACAGCCTTGTCGAAAGAATCGACTTTTGATTGCAAGCAAAGTCTATTTTTTTTCTGCAAAAGTTTGGCACCATCGAACGAAATTGAAAAATCTGTAATTACAGGGAGGATTTTATCGTAAAATTCTGTGTTGCTATCATCTGGAAATTCAATTGTCAAAAGTTTAAACCTGTAAATGATTTTTTGGATTCCCGTATTGAGAGCCTTTATCCGAAGGGAAACTATTTTGAACAAATTTTCAAGTTCTTGAGGAATTTCGCCAAATTTATCGCGCATTTCATTTCGCAGATTTGCTATTTCTTGTGGATAGCGAATGTTGTAAAGTTCCTTGTAATAGCGGAATCGTTCAGACTCGGTTTGGATATAGGTTTCGGGAATGAAGGCATCGAAATCAACCTCGATTTGAAGCTCGTTATTTTCGAGAAATTCAAGTGAACGCTCTTTCCCTGCTTCGGGAAAGAATTCTTTAAACTCGGTCGTTTTCAGTTCCCTAATCGCTTCGTCGAGTATCTTTTGGTACATTTCGAAGCCAATTTCATTTATGAAACCGCTTTGCTCGTAGCCAAAAATATCGCCAGCACCACGAATTTCCAAATCCCGCAATGCAAGCTTCAAGCCACTACCCAAATCGGTATATTCTTCGAGAGCCTGCAACCGCCGCAAAGCCTTCTTTGTCAACGCCTCCAATGGTGGAATAATTAGATAGCAATAAGCTTGGATATTTGTCCTTCCTACCCGACCGCGTAGTTGGTACAATTCTGCAAGCCCGAAATTTTGTGCATTGTGGATGAATATCGTGTTTGTGCGAGGAATGTCCAAACCCGACTCGATAATTTTTGTGGTCAAAAGAATATCATATTTGCCAAGAATGAAATCGGACATAACTTTTTCGAGTTCAGAACTTTTCATTTGCCCGTGTGCAACACCAATTTTAGAATTGGGAACAATTCGGACCAAACGTTCGTATACTTTGTCTATACGCGAAATTTGGTCAACAACGAAAAACACTTGACCATTACGAGCTAATTCGCGCAAAATTGCCTTGCGTATGATTTCATCTTCCCAATAAATAATTTCGGTATAAATTGGCAAGCGATTTCGTGGAGGCGTCTCCATCAAACTCATATCCCGAACCCCAAGCAAGGAAAACTTCAAGGTTCTTGGAATGGGAGTCGCAGTCATTGTGATTGTATCGACGTTTACCTTGAGCTGCCGCAATTTTTCCTTTGCAGCGACGCCGAATCGGTGCTCCTCGTCAATAATTAGCAAACCAAGGTCCTTGAATTGCACATCCTTGCTTAAAAGGCGATGCGTTCCAATGATAATATCTATCCTACCTTCCGCTAACTTTTTCAGAATTTCCTCGGTTTCTTTGGATGATTTGAACCGGGAGAGTGATTCAATTATAACTGGATAGTTTTTTAATCTTTCCTTGAATGTAACCTCGTGTTGACTAGCAAGAATTGTGGTAGGAACAAGGACGGCAACCTGCTTGCCCGATTGAACAGCCTTAAATGCTGCACGAATCGCAACCTCCGTTTTGCCAAAGCCAACATCTCCACAAATCAGCCTGTCCATCGGTGTTTCGGATTCCATATCCCGCTTAACCTCTTCGGTGGCTTTTGCTTGGTCAATTGTATCTTCGAACACAAACGCGGCTTCGAACTCCTTTTGCCAAACTGTATCGGGCGGAAACGCAAAACCTTTCCTGATTTTCCTTTCGGCATACAGCCTTATTAATTCTTTGGCATCCTTTTTCAGCTTCTCTTTGATTCGTTGCTTCTTCCTTTCCCATTCATTCGTTCCAAGTTTGGAAAGTTGAGGAACAACTCCTTCTTCGGCTCTAAACTTCTGTAATTTAAATAGATAATTAAGATTTAGGTAAAGTATATCGTTATCGGCAAAAATCAAGCGAACGCAATCTTGGAAATTATCGCCGAACTTAACTCTTTCGAGCCCATCAAACTTTGCAATTCCTTTGTCAACGTGGACAACATAGTCGCCTATGTTCAATTCCTTAAGCTCGCGAAGTGTTAATCCTTTTCCTTTGGTGTGCTGTGGAACGCGAAGTCTTTCCCTGCCAAAAATCTGATGTTCAACGAACAAGGCTATGCCTGTTGTTGGAAAAACAAAGCCCTCGCTCAAAGGCCTATCCAACCACAAGCAACTTTCGATTATCTGTTCAGGCGTATAGTTGATTTCCTCCCCATCATTTTTGCCTTCGTATTCAACTTCAATAGCATTCAAAATGATTTCCCGCAAGCGGTTCAAAAGAAGTTCGCCATCGGCGGTAAAGTAAATCTTGTATCCCTGATTAAAATAGTCTAAAAACTCCTTAACAAAATTTCGAATTGATGCAAAATTCGATTTTAAAGGTTCAGTTTTAATCTCGATTGCATTACTAAACACGGAATTCAACCAAATAACTTGTTTAACCGAAGGCAAACTGATTTCGGGATAAGCATTGCGAATAAATTCAGGATTATCGACTATTAGCAAGTCCTCGGAATTTATGTATCCACGTATGTCTGTTGTCTCGAATTTTTGCTGGAACAATGTAGTAATAATTTCTACGCTTTCGAGCTTCTTCAAACTTCTTTGAGTTTCAATATCGAACTGGCGGATAGATTCAATCTCGTCGCCAAAGAACTCAATCCTTAATGGATTGTCCATACCGAGTGGGAAAATATCGACAATCGCCCCGCGAACTGCAATATCTCCTTGCTCTTCGACAAAATCCTTTCGCTCAAAGCCTTTCAAAAGGAAGGAAGAAATGAAATCCTGATATGGATAAACCTCACCAACTGAAAAACGAGCCCGTTCCTCTTGGAAAGTGTTTGGCTTTGGTAGTGTAAGACCAAGCACTTCGGGAGTGATAATTAAAATCGAACCTTCATTTGAAAAGTATTGAAATACTTTTTCGTAAATGTTTAGTTCAAGTTTTTCGTTTGGAATTTGTCGGAATTTCGAAGAGAAAAATGTGGTAAAAGAAAACACATTGTCCAGACCGAAAAAAACTTGCAAGTCGAGATTATACTTGCTCAAAGTTTCTTCGTCGGGGACGAGAACGACAATTTTCCTTTTTGGTTGAATGTTCCGAATCAGATATAGAAGCAAAGATTTAGAGGAGCCGTAAAGTTGGCGCAAATAGATTTCGCTTTTGCTTTCTACAACTTCGAGCAACCGATGGACTTCGGCTGTGGAACTAATTCGGCTTAGCAGTGATTTTATGTCGTCATTCAAGTCCACAAGTTCAGAAATCGCTTTCAATAACAATAGTAGAATTTGGCTTTGCTTTAAGGTTTTGTGGGTCGTAATTAAACAAACGAATTACCTGTAACATTTCGTTGCGTGTCAATTTCCTTGATGCAAGAATAATATAGCGGACATTCTTGCGAGTATCCCTCATAATGTTTTCAACTTTTTGCTTCTGTTGGTCTTCCATTTTCAACTCAATTTGTTATGAATGGTTTAAAAAGATTGTGGAAGAAATCTTCCCTGTTTTTGAGCAATTTGGTGTAAAATTCAACGCCTTCGGTTTTTTCCTCTTTTTTAACAACACTGGAAAATTGATAGAGCAAAGGAACCATATCGAATTTTTCGTAGGGTAAGAAAACTTTAACAAACTTCGACTCGTTTTCGATGACTTTTTGCATCTTCTCGAGCAGTGCATTGATGTTAATTCCCCTTTCGGCAGAAATAAGTATGGCTTCGGGGTATTCACGCTGTAAATATCGAATGTACTCTTTGTCTTCGAGTAAGTCAATTTTGTTCAAAACAAGTATTACAGGCTTGTGTTGTAAATTCATACTTTCCAAAGTCTCGTTCACAACGGCAATTTGTTCATTCAAGAATCTGTGGCTGGCATCGGCAACGTGTATCAAAGCATTAGCATAGCGAACTTCTGAAAGTGTACTTCTGAAAGATGCAACAAGATGGGTCGGCAACTTCCGTATAAAACCAACTGTATCGGAAATCAAAACAATCTTCTCGTTTGGCAGACGTAATGCTCGCGTTGTTGTATCCAAAGTCGCAAATAGTTTATTTTCGACCAAAACTTCTGAATTTGTTAGCAACCGCATTAATGTCGATTTGCCAGCATTCGTATAACCAACGAGTGCAAATTTAAAGAAAGATTCCCGTTGCTTTCGTTCGATTTCTTTCTGTTTTGCAATATCTTTCAATTTCGATTGTAATCTTTGAATTCTTGCTTTAACAAGCCGTCGGTCGGTTTCGATTTGCTTTTCGCCGGGTCCTTTGGTACCAATTCCACCATATTGTTTAGAAAGGTGAAGCCAAAGCCGAGTTAGCCGAGGCAAAAGATATTGCAGTTGAGCAAGTTCAACTTGGGTCTTCGCTTCCAATGTCCGTGCGTGTTGAGCAAAAATCGCAAGTATCAAAGTGGTTCGGTCGATTACTTTCACTTGAAATTCATTTTCGAGGTTCTTAGTTTGAACAGGTGTGAGGTCGTCATCGAATACAACAAGAGTAACTTCTTTTTCTTGGATAATCGACTTAATTTCGGCAACTTTACCTTTGCCAATTGCAGTGGCAGGGTTCAACGAAATAACTTCTTGGTAAACAGTATCGACAACATTGCCCCCCGCTGTTTCGACCAGCGAGGCTAACTCTTCGAGATGCTCTTCGATAACTTCTTTCGATGTCCCTTTCTTCGGAATTGCAACTAAAAGTGCTCTTTCGGGTAAACTTTCGTTATTAATCATCACCAAAAATTAACCAACAAAAAAGAAAAACGATTTAAAAACCAAAAAATTTTTTAATTTGCATTGGGTTATTTTATCTGATGGGTGGAAATGATTTCGTTCCAACTTGATGAAATTCACGAACAGATTCGCGACACAATTCGCAAGTTTGCCATCGAAGAGATTGCCCCGACAGCAATACAGCGCGATATCACAGGCGAATTCCCTCGCGAGATAATCAAAAAACTTGGCGAGCTTGGTTTCTTGGGTATGATGGTTTCGCCACAATGGGGTGGAAGCGGCCTCGACACAATTAGCTACGTTATTGCAATGGAGGAGATTAGCAAGGTCGATGCTTCGGTCGGAGTTATTTTCTCTGTCCACAATTCTCTTGTTAATTGGATTTTCGAGAAATATGGCTCAGACCTTTTGAAAGAGAAATACCTTCGTCGGCTTGCTGCTGGCGAGATAATCGGAGCATACTGCCTGAGTGAACCCGAAGCCGGCAGCGACGCAACTCAAATCAAAACTTTTGCAGTAAGAAAAGGCGACCGTTGGATCCTGAACGGAACCAAAAATTGGATTACCACGGGACAAAATGCCGATATTTATGTTGTCTTTGCAAATACCAACTTCGATTTAGGCTACAAAGGAATCACTTGCTTTGCAGTCGAAAAGGGGACGCCGGGCTTTGAGCCGGGCAAGAAAGAGGACAAAATGGGGTTGCGTTCAAGCGATACTACTTCTATCGGCTTGACGAACGTCGAGGTTCCCGACGAAAATATCATTGGGAAAGTTGGCGAAGGATTCTACATTGCTATGCGCGGATTAAATGGGGGACGCATTGGAATTGCTGCTCAGGCGCTGGGAATTGCCCAAGGGGCATTCGAAGCTTCGGTCCGCTACGCCAAAGAACGAAAAGCCTTTGGGAAACCAATCATCGAGCACCAATTGATTCAAGCAAAGCTGGCGCAGATGTCGATGAAAATCAACGCTGCACGCCTTTTGATTTACAAGGTTGCTTGGCTAAGAGATAATGGCTACGACCATATTCAAGAAGCTTCGGAAGCAAAGCTATTTGCCACTACTATTGCAAACGAAATAACTCGCGAAGCAGTCCAAATCCACGGCGGCTATGGCTACGTCCGCGAATACCAAGTCGAACGAATGATGCGCGATGCCAAAGTTACCGAAATATACGAGGGAACATCCGAAATTCAACACCTTGTCATTGCACGAGAGATAATGAAAAAGTGGTGAAAATTACAATTTTTTTTACTTTTTTCGATTATTATTATGAAGATTGGTTAATTTTAGCCAAATATTGAAATTGCATTTATGGCTGGAAAGTATTGAAAAATATAGTAATAAAGTAACTTTTACATTGGCACAATTTTTATTTTGTAAATTTTGATTAAAGGTGAAATTATGGCAAAAACGGAAGAGAACGAAAATCTCGAAAGTCAAGAGACTGAAACCAAAAAGGAACCGAAGGCTTCGGGTGGGTTGGGGCTTGTTCCAATTCTTGCTATTGTTTTTGGTTCCCTTTTGATTTTGATACTTGCAACTCGTTTTCTTTTCTTGCCTTACATTGTTGAAAATATGGGTGGCGGAGGGAAAAAAGCCGAGTCGACCGAAGTGAAAGAAACTGAAAAAAAAACTGAGGCAAAAGGACCTTTTGCAGGGGTCGACAAAAAATTAATTAAGTATATCGAAACAGGAAGAATAACGACAAATCCCCTTAATTCCGACCAATTCGTAGTTGTTAATCTCGGGCTTCGGTTCTATGCTACCGACGAAAAAGTACTAAAAGAACTAATGGGCGAAGGTAAGGAAGGCGCCGGACTGCCCCCAGAAATAATGGGCCAGCTTCGTGGCAAGGTAAATCAAATTCTTGGTTCACTTACGGTTGCTGAACTTCAGCAGAGACGAAACCAACTCGCAAATGAGTTCAAAGATAGCCTGAAAACAATATTCTCGAGCCACGAACTGGTGCTTGGTGAAGTTTATTTACAAGAATTTATTATTCAATAAATATAGATTTGGCATATGAGCGAAGTATTATCGCAACACGAAATAGATAGTTTATTGCAGGAGATGTCCACCGGAGCCCTCGATGTCGAGGACTTCGTTGGCGAGCGTCTAAAACGAGCCGAAATTACCAATTATGATTTCCGAAGGCCTAATAGAATCTCGAAGTCGCAGGTTCGAACACTGCAAAGTATCCACGAAAACTTCGCCGAATCCTTTGGATATTATCTTGTTTCGAGACTGCAAACTGTTGTATCGATTTCGGTAACATCTGTCGACCAGCTGTTTTATTCAGAATACATACTTTCGGTGTCGAACCCAAGTTGCCTGTATGTATTTGATATAAAAGGAACCGATGGTTCTGGAATATTGGAAATCAGCCCTCAACTTGCTTTAATTCTTGTCGAGCGGCTACTCGGTGGAAGTGGCGAAACGCAACCAAAGCCACGGCAAATCACTCCTATTGAACAGGCTGTTATCCGAGGCGTTATTGAGCATGCTCTTCACGATTTGCAGAATGCTTGGCGGTCGATTGCAGAACTTTCCTTTAAATATCAGCGGCTCGAAATGGAAGCCGACTTTGTTCAAATCGCCCCGTCGTCCGAAATAGTTATCGTTGTTTCTTTCGATGTAAATATTGGTTTACATACCTATTTGATGAACCTTTGCTTCCCAACTTTCGCTCTGGAGGAAGTTCTAACCAAACTTACCCGACAACAAGTTACTGCTGGTCCGGTCAAAATGCCTCCCGAGAAAATTCGGGAGAACATCGAAACTATTAAACGGCATATGGCTAAAACATATTTGACCGTAACTGCGGAACTTGGTAAAACTACTATTACCGTAAAAGAACTTCTGGAGCTGAAAGTTGGAGACATAATTAAATTAAAAAATAAAATTACAGACGAAGCCATTATTTCAATTGCAGGAAAGAAAAAATTTGCAGGTCGACCCGGAACAATCGATGGCAAAAAGGCTGTGAAAATCATTCGACCTTTGCGCGACGAAGACCTTGTCGAAGATGATTTGTTGTACAAAGAGGAGGAATAACAATGTCCTTAACCCAAGAAGAAATTGATGCTCTGATAAGTAGCGGTGGAATTCCACCGGGCGAAGGACAGAAAACCGAAACATCCGAAACGCAATTTCCCGAAAGTGCTACTATCCCAGCCATTAAAATGGAAGGTACTGGCGAAACAATATATTCCCCGCTCGACCCCAAGTTGGAATTGCTGTACGATTTGCAATTGCCTGTTTCGATTGAATTAGGTAGAACAAATATGTTGATTCGCGATATTCTTTATCTTGGTAGAGGCTCGGTTATTGAATTCGACAAACTTGTCAGTGAACCGGTCGATGTCCTTGTTAATGGCAAGAAGATTGCCGAGGGCGAAGTTGTTGTCATCGATAAACATTTCGGCATTAGAATCACAACACTTGTCGACCCCACCGAGCGGTTGAAGACAATTAAAAGGTAAAGCTATGCCCAATGGGGAATTGCTTCAGTCTCTCTTGATTGTCGTGGGGTTCGTGGTCGGGGTGTTTCTCCTTTCTAATTTTCTTAAAAAAAATCTTACGCAGAAAAAAATTCACTCCCTCGGGGTCAATTTTAAAATTGTCTCTCGTTTGCCACTTTCAAACAAGGTTTCTCTCTACATTATTCAGATAGGGAATCATTATATATTGATTGGTGTGAGCGACCAAAATGTTACTGCAATTGCCGACTTAACAAAGGTAATGCAATCATCATCCCAAAGAAGTCAATCCAGCAATTTCGAAACATCCTCAATTCAATCCGATGAACTCGGCGAACCTCACCTTTCTTTCAAAAACTTCCTGAAAGAAACATTTAAACGCTCCAAAAATTGAGTAAGGTAAAGTAACCAATTTATCAAACCCTTGTTCACTTTGGAAAGACATCGGATGTTTTTCAAACATCCGATGTCTGGTAAATTCAAAAAGAAGCTGGATTTAAAATTTTCTAAAAGAAATCAAATACTCAAAAGATTTTGAAACTCAAAAAGTATTGCATTTTTGCATATCTCTTTGCCCTCTTTGGTGAAAAAATTTAACCACAGAGAATACGGAGGTTTATAATGGATTTTTCGGTACAGTATTTCGAGCAATCTCTTTACATCGCCAATCGCTTTTAAAAATAAACAACTTCTCTTTCAGTGAAAGTGTCAGTGCACAAGGGACTATTGCACAATAAAAATTTCCTTTAACAAAAAATTTTGGTCAGGATTAATCTACAACTGATTCAAGGTACTGGAGGGTGCCAGTTTTTGCATCAAGAATGGCTCTGGCGCCGATAGCAATCGTGGCTTGGTCAGGTGTATGCCCAATACACAAACCGTAAAACGAAGGAACGTTTAAAGGTTTGAAGTAGTAATCCAGAACTTCGCCAAGAGAAAAATCCCAAACGCTTGGGCTCGAAGGCAGGCAATCTTTGCACTCGCCAAAAGCAATTCCTCGAACTTGGTTGAGTTTGCCAGCCAATCGTAGATGATTCAACATTCTGTCAATACGATAAGGTTCCTCTTGAACATCTTCGAGCAAAAGCAAAGCATCCTTGTAGTCGTATTCATAGGGCGTCCCAAGCAAAGAGCAAATAATCGAAAGATTTCCACCAATCACAATGCCTTCGGCAGTTCCTTCTCTTATGGTTCTAATGGGGTGGCTCGCTCGAATTGCGTTCGTTTCAATAGGATTACGAATTAATGGTTCAGCAGACATACCAAATAACACATTTTTAAGATTGTTAAATGTATACGGGGTAAAAGGAGAAAGCAAAACAGGTCCGTGAAAAGTGATTAAGCCTGTAAATTTGTTGATTGCAATATGCAACGCAGTAATATCGCTGTAACCTAAAAAAATCTTCGGATTGCTTGAAATGATTGAATAATCGATTTTGTCGAGAAGTTGAGCGCTTCCGTAGCCACCACGAATACAAAATATCCCTCGAATTTCAGGGTCGGTAAACATTTTCATTAGTTCATCCAGCCGCTCGCCTACCGAGCGTGAACGATAATTTGTTCCGCGAGTAATACTTTCAGAAAATCTCCATCGAAGTTCAAGGTTTGCAAGTATTTCCTGTGCCCGAAGAATATCGTCAGGGTCGGGAACCGCGGTCCCGGGAGCAACAACACCTACAAGGTCATTTTTCCTCAGCCTCGCCGGTTTAATCTTTGTTTTTGCTGAATTGTTCATTGACAGCTTGTTTTGGGATTTTAAAATTGCTGTGTTAACTGAGCTCAAAGCAGTCAAAACCAAAAAATCTCTTCGAGATAAATTCATTTTATAAGCAAAAAATTGATTTTCAAAATACAAAATTCATAAAAGATTTAAATCAATGAAAATCAAAAAGGCAATTTATCGTTTTCGTAATTTTGTATTTTTAAAAAATATCAAAATGGTTACACTCGACACGATAATTTCATTGGCAAAGCGGCGTGGCTTTGTTTTTCAATCATCCGAAATTTACGGCGGTCTTAATGGATGCTGGGACTTTGGTCCCCTCGGCGTGGAACTACTCCGCAATCTAAAAGAAGAATGGTGGAAGGCAATGACTTACCGCGATGACATCGAGGGGCTGGACTCATCAATCCTGATGCACCCGAAAGTGTGGGAAGCCAGCGGTCACGTGGCTCAATTTACCGACCCGATGATTGACAACAAAGTTAGCAAAGCTCGCTACCGAGCCGATAATTTAATCGAAGAATACATCGAGCGGTTGAAAAAGAAGAACAAAACTGAACTCGCCACCGAAATTGAACAAAAACTTTCCAAAGCCACCGAACCAAAAGATTTTTATGACATTATTGTTGAATATAAAATACTTGACCCTGTTAGCGGAACAACAGAATGGACCGAGGTCCGAAATTTCAACTTGATGTTCAAAACATTCATTGGTGCGGTCGAAGATGCTTCGAGTGTAGTATATCTTCGGCCCGAAACTGCACAAGGGATTTACGTGAACTTCAAAAATGTTTTGGATAGTTCCCGGCAAAAAATTCCTTTCGGAATTGCTCAAATTGGCAAAGCCTTTCGCAACGAAATAAACACGAAGAACTTTTTGTTCCGAACTCGAGAATTCGAGCAGATGGAAATGCAATACTTCGTCGAACCAGGAACCGAAAACCACTGGTTTGAATATTGGATGGAAGAAAGACTGAAATGGTATCAATCGTTAGGGTTCAAAGCCGAAAGCTTGCGTTTCAAAGAACACGAGAAGCTTGCCCACTACGCCAGCCGCGCCGTCGATATAGAATTCAATTTCCCCTTTGGATGGGGCGAAATCGAAGGAATACACTCCCGAACGGACTTCGATTTGCGTAACCACCAAAGTTACAGCGGCAAGAAGTTGGAATATTTCGACTCGCTAACCAACAAGCGTTACATACCTTACGTGGTCGAAACAAGTGGTGGGGTAACTCGAACCACAATGGCATTGATTTGCAACGCCTATGACGAAGACGAAGCACCATCTGAAAAGGGAACACTGGAAAAAAGAACAGTTCTGCGATTTACCCCAAGAATTGCTCCTATCAAGGTTGCTGTCTTCCCGCTGGTCAACAAAGATGGTATGCCCGAGCTGGCTCGAAAAATTCATCAGGATGTTCAAAAGCATTTCAAGTCGATGTATGATGACTCGGGGGCAATAGGTCGACGTTATCGACGGCAGGACGAAATCGGAACTCCATTTTGCATTACCGTCGATGGTCAGACTTTGCAAGACGAGACTGTTACTATTCGCGACCGCGACTCGATGTTGCAAGAAAGAATAAATATTTCCCAAATTGTTCCATATTTGAAAGAAAAATTAAGCTTGTAACGGGATAAATTAAATGAAAAAAAGTTTTTTGTTTTCATTTTTCGTTGCTCTTTTTTTGTTTTTGTTCTTTCCGAATGGTTCAACATTCCCATACAACCAAAACAACAAATTCGCACAAAGCCTTGCCATTCTTGGAGACGATGACCCACCACAACAGGAAATAGATAACGAAGAAGATGAAAATGATAATGAGCCGAACTCTCCGCTGGATACTCTTTCGCTCGAAGGATTAATCAAATTGCTCAATGAACTCATTGGAAAAGAAAGTTACACCGGCGACCCTAATTCCGACACACTTTACTTAAAGATAAAGAAATCTTTCGATATCTTTGGTGCAGCATTTGGTGAGATTTTGAAAAACTATGTTGTTAAATTAGACCCCGAAGATTTAGCCAAAGACGCAATTAAAGGCATAACAGATGATTTAGACCCATACACAAACTTTTTCGATTCCGAAAGTGAATTGAACGAAGCAATCAGCAACAACGACTTCGTTGGCTTGGGCATCGTTGTTGTGGTTTCCGATTCATCATTGATTGTTGTCGATTATATTGATTCGCTTGCAAAACATTTAAGCGGATTGAAACTCGGGGACAAAATTATTGGGTTTGATTCTGTCCGTATCCCTCCGAATTTAGATACTTTGAGAAAATTTACTTCTGGGAAAGAGAATACACCCGTAACCGTTCTTGTCAAACGCGAGGGAATCGATACACCGATTGTAGTTAATACATTTCGAAGGAAAATCGAACTCCACGATGTATCGCTTTTCAAAATATTCGATGCCGATGGTGGAAAAATCTGTTATGTCCGTTTGGAGCACTTTCTTGAGAAGTCCATTGAAGAATTGAAAAGCCTTATAAAAAATTTTGTCAGCCGGCCTATTGAACAACGTAAAGGAATCATTATAGATTTGCGGGACAATCCGGGCGGCACGCTTGAATCGGCAATCCAACTTTCCGAGATGTTTTTGCCTCCGGGCTCATTGATTGTTTCCACTCGTGGAAGGAATACGAAAGATTCGGTTATTTACCTGGCAACTATGGCTCCAATTGATACAGTTACCCCCTTGGTTATTCTTGTGAACAACGGAACTGCAAGCGCCAGCGAAGTTGTTGCAGGGGCTATCCAAGACAACGACCGCGGGCTCATCATTGGAGAACAAACCTACGGGAAAGGCGTTGTTCAAAGCGTTGTTCCCCTTCCTTACAATACTTTTTTGAAGTTAACCACCTCGAAATACTTTACGCCATCGGGAAGAAGTATCCATCGGAACCGATTTACTTCCAAATCAAGCGATTTGATTAACAAAATCTTCGTTTCCGATACAATTTTCCATACAAAAAATGGCAGAATCGTCAAAGAATCCGATGGTATTCAACCAGATATTCCTGTTAAGTCTCTCCCCGAAAATACTTTCATAAATTTTCTTTTCGACAAAAATTTATTCCTTCTCTTTGTTTCGTACCTCGAAAATACAAATCAATCGAAAGAATATGGAAACCAGCCAAAGGAAAAGCTTTTGAAAGATTTTGCAATATATTTGAAAAAAAAGGGAATTATATACCGAAATCCATTCGAGATATATCTCGACTCACTTATGAAATATTCAAGCTATTTGCCTTCGAACAAAAAAGCCGAAAAAGTTTTACTTTCATTAATTAAAATGTCCCATCGAGGAATTGATGATTATGTTAAAGAACAGGGAGAGAAGATTTACGAAATTTTAACATACGAAATTTACCGTAGAAAGGCTTCGTTCGAGGAAAGCAGATTCGTTCTCTTACAAAAAGACCCTTATTTCAAAGAAGCATTAAAAGTCCTATTGGACAAAAGAAAATATAATCAGTTACTTGGAAAAGTTAATTAAAATAATAAAAAAAGACAATCGTTAAAAGTTTTGATAAATGTGAAACTTTGGTTATGAATTATGAGGATAACTAAACAATATACTAATCGTGAAAGTCAGTCTTTAGATAAGTATTTACAAGAAATTGGTAAATATGAATTGCTAACTGCCGAAGAAGAAGTCGAGTTGGCAAAAAAGATTAAGAAAGGCGGACCCGAAGGTCAAAAAGCAATGGAGAGGCTTGTCAAAGCCAATTTGAGATTTGTTGTCTCTGTTGCTAAGCAATACCAGAACCAAGGGCTAACGCTTGGTGACCTAATTAACGAAGGCAACTTGGGGCTGATTAAAGCAGCAACACGATTCGACGAAACCAAAGGCTTCAAGTTTATTTCTTATGCAGTGTGGTGGATACGGCAATCGATTTTGCAAGCGCTTGCCGAGCAATCCCGTATTGTTCGTCTTCCATTGAACCGAGTCGGTGCTTTGAATAAGATTGGCAAGAAATTCAGCGAGCTCGAACAAAAGTTCGAACGGGAACCGACCACTTCCGAACTCGCCGAACAACTCGATATGTCTGTTACCGATATTCACGAAACTATAAGAATTGCCGGCAGGCATCTTTCGGTTGATGCTCCGTTTGTTCAAGGCGAGGACAATCGACTTCTCGATGTTTTGCCCAACGAACAACAACCACCACCAGACCAGCATCTTATGCAAGAATCTTTACGAATTGAGATAGAAGAACTTCTTTCCACTTTGCCGGAGCGAGAAGCCGAAGTCATTAGGCTCTTTTACGGAATTGGCACATCTGCATTAACTTTGGAAGAAATCGGCGAAAAATTCAACTTGACACGGGAACGCGTCCGGCAAATCAAAGAGAAAGCAATTCGGAAACTACGACACTCCAATCGCTGTCAAAAATTGAAAGCATATTTAGGCTAAAAAATGCATAAAATAGATTATCCTGAACGCCCGCGAGAACAAGGACAGAAGTCTCCTCGTCCTGAATGGCTTAAAGTGCGCGCTCCTGGAGGCGAAACTTACGCCAATCTTAAAAAGATGATGCGTTCGAAAACTTTACACACTGTTTGCGAAGAAGCCCATTGTCCTAACATCGGGGAATGCTGGGGACGAGGCACCGCAACTTTCCTTATTCTTGGTGATATTTGCACTCGCTCCTGTGGATTTTGTGCAATAAAAACAGGTCGACCGCAGCCGGTCGACCCCGAGGAGCCTTTGAAAGTTGCTCTGGCTGTGCAGCAAATGGGAATTTCCCACGTGGTCATTACTTCTGTAAACCGGGATGAACTTCCCGACCAAGGTTCAACGATTTGGGCAAAAACTATCGTAGAAGTTCGAAGGCTTAATCCAAAAGTTTCGATTGAAGTGCTAATTCCCGATTTCAAAGGCGATTTGAATTGCTTGCAAAGAGTGCTCGACGCTAAACCAAATATTCTGAACCATAACGTTGAAACTGTCCCCCGTTTATATCGAACAGTTCGACCACAGGCAAAATACGAGCGTTCCTTAAGAGTTCTGCAATATTCAAAAGAACAAGGATTTATTACCAAAACAGGGATTATGGTGGGAATTGGCGAAACTTTCGACGAAGTTGTTCAAGTGATGAAAGACCTTCGGCAAATCGATGTCGATATTTTTACAATCGGACAATATCTGCAACCTACGCCTGCCCATTTGCCTGTCGACCGTTTCGTCACCCCCGAAGAATTTAAGCAATACAAATTGATTGGTATTGAGCTGGGATTCCGTCACGTGGAATCCGGACCACTTGTGCGAAGTTCATACCACGCCGAAAGTCATGTCGTCTAATGGACTTAAGTTTACCGTGCTTGGGAGCGGAACATCCTCGGGTGTTCCAACAGTTTCCTGCAAATGTCCTACGTGTATATCAACAGATAAGAGGGACAAGCGATTACGGACCTCGCTCCTTGTGCAATCCGAAACTACAAATGTTGTGATTGATACAACACCAGACTTTCGTCAGCAAATGCTTTTGTACAACATCGACCGCCTCGACGCAGTCGTTTTTACCCACGCCCATTTCGACCACATCGGCGGACTCGATGATTTAAGAGCCTATAATTATACAACCAAAAAAGCTGTCCGCATCTTTGCAAATCTCCAAACGATTGAAAGAATCAAACGTACTTTTTTCTATATCTTCGAGGAACCCGAACAAATTGGCGGCGGAATTCCCATTTTGGACATCAACATCATTGACGAAGCACCATTTACGATTGGCGATATCACTTTCGAGCCATTGCCTTTGCTTCACGGCAAAATGCCAGTGCTTGGATTCCGTATCGGAAACTTAGCTTATTGCACTGATACAAATTTCATTCCCGAAACAACGATTGACAAAATGCAGGGGCTCGAAATTCTCATTCTCGATGCACTCCGCTACGAACCCCATTCTACCCACTTCAATCTAAACAAGGCAATCGAAGTCTCCCAAAAAATAAATGCCCGAAAAACATACTTCATCCATATTGCTCACCAAATTCTTCATTCACAATGCGAAAAGGAACTGCCCGAAGGCTTCTACCTAACCTACGACGGGCTTACACTCTACACATAGAAATGCTTTTCCATCGTAAGTAACTCTCTCCAGACATCGGATGTTTTGAAAACATCCGATGTCTTTGTTAAGGTTAGAAGTAAAGTTGGTAGAAAAATTCTATGGGTAGAGCCTTTGTTTCTTCCATTTGCCGTCGGGTTGCAAAATGTAGGCGATTCGGTCGTGAAGACGGCTGGGGCGCCCTTGCCAGAACTCGAAGAAATCGGGAATCAACCGATATCCCCCCCAAAAAGGCGGCAAAGGAACATCAACAGGATATTTCATTGTCAGAAGTGCAACTTCACGCATCAAAGTAAAGCGGGAGCGCAGCGGCGAACTTTGCTTCGAAGCCCAAGCCCCAATCCTTGATAAATAAGGACGAGATTTAAAATACTCCTCCGACTCCTCGAAACTCGTCTTTTCCACTCTTCCATTAATACGAACTTGCCGTTCGAGTTTATCCCAATAGAATAGCAAAGAGGCATAAGGATTTTCCGCCAAATCTTTCCCTTTTTTGCTTTGGTAATTTGTATAGAACGCAAAACCTTTATCGTCGAATTTTTTCAAAAGGACAACTCTCGACGATGGTATTCCATCCTTGCTTGCAGTTGAAAGCACCATTGCGTTTGGCTCGACAAAGTCGCTCGAAAGAACTTCGAGAAACCACAGGCGGAACTGCTCGAAAGGATTTTCGTGGGCAACCGATTCATCGAATTTGCCCGAAATATAATCTCTACGCAGCGATTGGAGGATTTTAATTAAACTATCTTTTTCTTGCTCAGCCAAAATTACTCTATCATATAATAATAAAAAGTTTAAAACGCTTTACCTCGGTAGATGTTGTTATTTCAAGAATCCAAACTCCGGAATTTATTTGCTCAAAAGGAATTTCAATCTTTTCAAGTTCACGCGGAGATAAAGCTAACACCATTTCGTTCCCAAACAAGTCGTATAAAGCAATTTTCTTTGCAAAAAGCGATTCTCTAAGATTAATTGCGGATGTTTGTTTGCTGGCAACTACGAAATTGCCTTCGGTAGAAAACGAGATGTCGGAAACGAAAGCTGGGTCGAGAGTCCAAAATGTTCGAACGGCAGACCAAGGACTCGATTGGGTATTGTTCAAGGCTCGGACTCTCCAATAAAACTGTGTTTTCGGATAAAATTTCACAGTTGATGTATAAGAGGTATTCGAAATATCGTCCAAATTAAGCAAAAGCGAGAAATCGTCGAACGAAGGGTCTAAACTTGCTTGCAAGTGGTATTTGGTCGCTCCGGGAACAGAATTCCAGACAAAAGTAGGTTGAATCGACACACTAACGGTGGAATCTTTCGGCTCAAGCAACAATGGAGTGGCAAGGGGTTGGTCTGCTGTTGTAAAAGAAAACGTAGTAGACCATCCACTTTGCTGTTGATTTTTGATCACTGCAACTCGCCAGTAATATTTGGTTTTTGGCGAAAGTTCAGTTAAAGTGTATTGATTATTGGTCAAATTTTTCAAATCAACAAGCAAAGTGGAAAAGTTGGAATTTGTTGAAACTTGTAGGGCATAGTATTGAGCATCAACAATGGAAGTCCAAGTTAAAGTAACAGGTGGAACAAGTTCGTTCGAATTGTCGGGCGGCGAAAGTGGCGTTGGTGGCTGTAAAGTTGTATTTGGTGGAGTGTCCGTAATTCTGAACCAATATGTATAAGTTCGTGGGGTGCCGTTTACTTTCACATTCGAGATTGTCACGGTATATTTCACTTCCTTCAATATAGTGGAAGCTTTCCAATACAAACAATTTGGAACACCATAGCCAAGATAATCGTATTTTAAATCAGAAATCGAAAGTGCATTGTTCCCGGGGTCGGTTATTTTCACAGTTGCCTGAGAAAAATCGATTATTGTGTTATTATTATTCCAAGGCGAGGATTTATCGGCAATAACAGTGAACGAAAGGTACCAAGAGCCATCAAAAAATGCAGTGGGATAATCGTTTACAGGATATGCAACAAAATCGCCTTGCCAATCGGAAAGATTATGATAATCGGGGAACATATGAACTTTTAGCGACATACCAGTTATAAAATAATTAGTTTGGGTTTTGGAGCAACCATCGACACGCCCAAACGAAGTGTATTTCAAAAATGGGTTCAGCATACTGCGTCGGTGACCAACATCGGCAACATTTTTATCGATAATCCAACCTTGAATCCCCTTTTCTGTCTCCGGAGCATAGGAAGGCGATGGCGAAGCAAAAATATATAGATTCGAGGTTGAGCTTCCATTATATCCATCCTGAGTGTAGCAATAATAAGAAGACTTGGGGAAATGGTCGAGCAAAGCATTGGCAACAGTTATCAAAGCACTTTTGGCAACTTCTTTATCGTAAGATGAGTTATATTGAACTGGCTTCAAGTTGTGAATTGTGCGAATATAGTTAAAAGCGTCCAATGCCTTTTGCTTTTCGGAGTTTTTCAGAACTCCTTCGTTGCAATTAGCTACATCGGGCATAACATCGTATAAATCCGAAACATTTACTAATATATAATCTTCCGCTAATAAATTATTCCACCCCACAAGCAGTGCAATCAAGAAAAATATCTTCAATTTAGTTTGCATATCCGGTCCTAAAAAATTTAGAAAACACAAATTTAAAAAATCTGAGTATAATTTTATTCCAAATTGCTCAACAGAAAAAGAGTTGCCTTCTTTACTTTCAAAAGACAAGCATAGGGCACCAGAAAATGCACAAAAATTTAGAAAGATAAGAACAAGATATTGGACTTAGCAGAAATTCGATATTTCGCATATGCCAAATATCTTCACTTCCCCAGACATCGGATGTTTTCGAAACATCCGATGTCTTCCAAGATTGTCATCATCGTTCTTAATTAACAAAGCGTTGACAAGTCCCAAAGCATATTCACTAATATTTTAGTATAAAAAAGGCTGTCTTGTTTTTTCCAAGACAGCCCCGCTGGTTTAAGGTGAAAATTTGCATTATTTCGGAGTGACGATGAGAATTTGCACAGTTCGGGAAAGGTGCCGTCCCGTGGGAATATCATTATCGAAAATCAACTGGCGTTCGCCGACGCCGTAAGTTTCGAT
Source organism: Bacteroidetes/Chlorobi group bacterium MS-B_bin-24 (assembly GCA_003731685.1). Classification (GTDB taxonomy): domain Bacteria; phylum Bacteroidota; class Ignavibacteria; order Kapaibacteriales; family UBA2268; genus Naka2016. Next base: position 7,810 of record RCNO01000005.1, on the reverse strand, counting down.
TTTTACATCTTTTCGGGCTTTCTGAATAATCGACTTTACTGCCTCTGCTCTTCGTGTCGCAAGTTTTAAATTGTAATCATCATCTCCAATTCTGTCTGTATAGCCATAAATCTTCACAGTGGAATTATATTTAATCGCAGGAATTATTAGTTTGTTGATGATGTCTTGGTCTTGGGGCGAAATATCAGCCTTGTCGAAGTCGAACAAAACCAAGCTGAACTTTGTAATTGTTTTATCGGGCAAATCTTCGACCTGCTTTCGCCTTTGCGAAAAGTATTCCGTTGGTATGCTTCCGTTCGCCTTGTATTTCTTTCCGCCAGCGGTTTCGACCAGCAAAGAATAGTCAACTGGAACACTACTCGAAGTAAGCTCGTTCGGTTTTATCGTCCAAAACAGAGTTTGCGGCTGTCCAGTGCCATTATATTTCTTCAACAGATTATCTCCCTGGTAGACATCGATTTCCCAATATGCAATAGAATCGTAGACATTTGCATAGGGAATAAATTGGATTTGCCAAGGTTCGGCAATTCGTTGGTTTTCTCCTTCCAAAAGTAGTGGAGCAAGTATGCCGGGATTCGAACTTGATAGCTCTGCCCTACGATTCTCTTCGACCCCTTCGGGCACTGCGGTTGTCGATGGTTTCGAGGGGAAACCACCTGCGCGAGTATTTATTCTTTGCGGATTAATGTTCCAGTTCTTCACCAAATAATTTTTAACAAAATTGGCTCGCTCCATCGCAAGATTTTTGTTCTCCTTTTCCTTTCTTGAATTGTCTATGGTTCCAGCGACTGTCAAATCGGCTCTTGGGTTGTTCTTCAGTCGCCAACCGACAATGTCGAGTGTCCTTCGATTGATTTCTAAAGCATCGAACGGCAGCCTTTCGGGGGTAAATTCCCCTGTTTCGACAACAGTCGAAAGCACTTGAGTGCCCGGGGCTAGAACTGCTTGATTTTCTTGGAAAAATACGTAAGGCACAATTGGGAAATATTCCTGATAGCGTGTGTCTTCGACACGAATCTTTTCGACCGGAACCAATTTGCCATCACGGTCTAACCCAACAATCTCTTTAAAGCCAACTTCCCCCGTCGGGGCTTTGTATGGTTCTGGATATCTCTCCGTTGTAGGGATAGAGAACGTTAAGTTTAAACCAAATCGAAGTTGGCTAAGCGATATCGTTTCGTTATGATATGCGACACTATTTGAGAATGTTGCATCACTAACTTTTGTCAGGGGCAATCGGAAAGAAACTTCGGGAGTCAAATAAATATTGCTACTAATTGGGAACGTCCAACCTGCTCCAAGAGTAAGAGAAAAACGAGATTTCACATTTGGAATTTCCCCTGCTACTTGCAAATAGCTATTCGAGATATTCTTAGTGGTAAATGAACCAAATTCAATTGCACCCAAGAAGTAAAGTTGTTCTAAATTTTGTAGCATAGGGTACCATAAGAGTCCCGGCGTAATTTCTAAATATGCAAGGTCAACATTTACAACATCTTCAAAAGTCGTATAAGAATCAGTTGCATAATTATAATCGATAAAGTTTAAATCTTGTGATAAGGAATTGTAGCCAAGTCGCCCGGTGAACACAAGGTTTTTGGAAATGGGAATGTTAATGATACCGCCAAGTCCCCAACCTGCTCCAAACCTACTTTGTGGAATGCTTCGGGCAAGTGTTCCATTGGAATAATAAAATTTTACGTCAGTTGAAAGGAAATTTCCCTTCAAGGCGCCCCAAATCCCAAAGTTCAATGGATATGGCGGGTTTGGCTTTTGCCCATTGGCAAATGTGAGAGATAAAAAAAGAAGGGCTAAATATAAAACAAAAAAGCGACGCATAGACCTACCTCTAATTTATTTGACAAAAAAGTTAAACGAAATTTTTAAATTTGTATTTTACAAGTTATCAAAAATAAAAATTAAATTTTGAATAGATATGAAAAAATATTTTTTATTTGGTTTTCTTTTCATTTTTGTTCTAAACATAGCGAATAGCGCACCAATTGGTTTCGGGGTTTATCTTGGCTTAGCAACCCCAAACAACGAAATCAATAATGTTTACAATTCGGATAAGATTAACTTGAATAGTAATATTGGGCGTTTCCTGCGCGAATCAGCAAAGATTGGCTATACATTTGGCATAAACGCGAACTTGCCTTTGTCCAATAATTTCGTTTTCAAAAGTGGGATAGCATTGTGTCGATTCCCACAAACTGAATTAAAAATCTATTTCCCTGAACAACAGGTTGACACAGTTGTGCTGAAATCTACCCAGAATATTATCCCTATTTCGGCGGGGATAGATTTGTTTGTATTCAAGAGCGTAATTTCTCCTTATCTTTCCGCTAATTTATCTTACAATTACATTGTAAATACTTTGGACATAGTGAAATTAAATCAGGAGCTTCCCATTGCTACTTCCGAAACATACAGCAGGCTTGGAGCAGGAGTTGGAGCCGGGCTTGACTTCGACCTTGAAATTCTAACATTAAATTTGGAAGCAAAGTATTGGTGGGTCAATTTGATTGGTAAAACGGCTGAAGAACCAAATAAAAATTATCTAACTGTTACTTTGGGTGTAATTTTTGGTGGAAGATGAGCGAATTTCAACCTTCGGTAACCTCTCGATACAAAACTTACCACTACATAGAAAACCTTTCCCAGTATGTAGGGCAAGAGGTTACATTACGCGGATGGGTTTACCATCGCACTGGGAAAGGGAAATTGCAATTCATACAACTTCGCGATGGCACCGGAGTTGTTCAATGCGTTGTTTTCAAGGGGAATGTCAGCGAAGAAGTTTTTAACCTTGCAAAAGACTTAACCCAAGAGAGCTCGGTGATTATCAAAGGAAGCGTTCGCGAAGACCCGCGTTCGCCAAGCGGGTACGAAATTGATGTATCCGATATTAAGCTTGTCCAGCTGACGAAGGATTATCCAATAACCCCGAAGGAACACGGCGATAGCTTTCTGCTCGAACATCGCCATCTTTGGCTCCGTTCGTCGAAACAGCACGCAATAATGCGTGTTCGAGCCGCCGTTGTCAAAGCAATTCGGGACTTCTTCGACGGTAATGGCTTTAAATTAATGGATTCCCCAATCTTGACGCCAAACGCTTGCGAAGGAACCACAACTTTGTTCGAAACGCAATATTTCGACCTTGGAAAAGCCTATCTTTCTCAATCGGGGCAGCTTTACGCCGAAGCCTCGGCTATGGCTTTAGGTAAAGTTTATACTTTCGGTCCTGTTTTTCGCGCCGAGCTTTCCAAAACACGCAAGCACCTTACGGAGTTTTGGATGGTTGAACCCGAGATGGCATACTTCGACCTCGAAGATGATATGGACCTTGCCGAAGATTTGGTGGAATACATTGTTCACTATGTCTTGAAAACTTGCCAGAAAGAACTTCAAACTCTGGAACGAGACACAACTAAACTCGAAAAAGTTCGCCGTCCCTTTTACCGAATGACCTATACCGAAGCAGTTGAATGGCTGAACAAAAACAATATACCATTGATACGAAAAGTGGGTGGACAAGAAATTGCCGAGCCTTTCCCTTGGGGCGAAGATTTTGGAGCCGTCCAAGAAGAAGCAATTATGGAACAATTCGATAAACCCTGTATCATTCACCACTACCCGGCAAAAGTCAAAGCATTTTATATGAAGCGCGACCCCGAAAACCCCGAACTCGTTTTGGCAATGGATATGCTCGCCCCCGAAAAAGGCGGTGAAATCATCGGCGGGAGCCAACGAGAAGACGACTACGAAGCTTTAAAACAGAGAATTATCGATGAAAACTTGCCGCTGGATGCTTTCCAATGGTACTTGGACCTACGCAAGTATGGTTCAGTGCCCCACAGTGGTTTCGGTTTGGGAATCGAAAGAACCGTAAAATGGATTACTGGCGCCAAACATATTCGCGAAGTTATCCCGTTCCCGCGAATGATTTACAGAATTGTACCATAAAAATATTTTTTTATTATTTTCGATTTTACTAATTTATTTTTTATTAATAATTTATTTGAGGAATATGGCACAAGTAATTCACGTAACCGACGAGACATTTCAGCAGGAGGTTTTGAACTCTCCAGTTCCTGTAATTGTTGATTTCTGGGCAACTTGGTGCGCCCCTTGTCGAATTATCGCTCCAATAGTAGAAGAAATTGCCAAAGAATACGATGGCAAACTTAAAGTTTGCAAACTTGATGTTGATAGTAATCCAAATACTGCTATCACATACGGCGTCCGTTCCATCCCGACTTTGCTCTATTTCAAAGACGGAAAAGTTGTTGGAATGACTATTGGTGCAGTTGGCAAAAATAAAATTATTGAACAAATTTCAAAAATTCTATGAGCAGACCCCCATTGCTTTCGGAAGATGAAATAAACGAATCTCTTAAAGAAATTCCTTTCTGGACGCGAAAGGAAAACCAGTTGGTGCGAGAGATTGTTGCCGACGATTTTGTTACTGCTATTGCAATTGCAAATTCTATTGCATTCGTTGCAGAATGTTTAGACCATCATCCCGATATTTTTATTTACGGATGGAACAAAGTAAGAGTAACAACAACAACTCACGACCGCGGCGGTTTGACCCAACTGGATTTTGAACTTGCAAAAAGAATTGAAAATCTTAAAATTATAAAGAAAGGTGCTCTATGATGATAATTGACCTTAACGCAAGGGAAATTCTTGATTCTCGTGGTAATCCTACAATTGAAGTTGAAGTTTATCTCGAGGATGGCAGTTTTGGGCGAGCCTCTATTCCTTCGGGAGCTAGTACAGGCGAAAACGAAGCAGTTGAGCTCCGCGATAACGACCCGAATAGGTATCTTGGCAAAGGTGTTCTAAACGCTGTCAATAATGTTTTGGATGAGATTTATAACAAACTTCTCAACGAAAACCTCGATGCGCTAAACCAGTATGAAATTGACCAATTTCTAATCGAAACAGATAATACCAAAAACAAATCGAGATTAGGTGCAAATGCTATTCTTGGAGTGTCGATTGCGACCGCTAAAGCAGCCGCATATAGTTTGGGTTTGCCATTGTATCGCTATTTGGGCGGTGTTAATGCTCGGATTCTACCAGTTCCAATGATGAACATCCTCAATGGCGGGAAGCACGCAGACAATAATGTGGACATACAGGAGTTTATGATTGTTCCTTCGGGAGCCAAAACCTTCGCCGAAGCATTGAGAATGGGAGCAGAAGTCTATCATCACTTGAAAGGTGTCCTCAAAAAGAAGGGCTATTCGACTGCGATTGGCGACGAAGGTGGTTTTGCTCCTTCCTTAAAATCGAACGAAGAGGCTTTCGAAGTGATTTTGGAAGCTATTGAAGCTGCAAACTATAAACCAAAACAAGACATTTGGCTTGCTATCGACCCAGCCGCAAGCGAGATGTGGGAAAATGGTCAATATCGATTCTTTAAATCGACAAAGGAACTCCAAACATCCGATTGGATGATTAAATGGTATGAAAAATTAATCCAGACTTATCCAATTATATCAATTGAAGATGGTTTGGGCGAACACGACTGGGACGGCTGGGAAAATTTAACTCGAGAACTCGGCGAAAAAGTGCAATTGGTTGGCGACGATATTTTTGTTACTAATCCAATCTTCTTGAAAAAGGGCATTGAACGCGGAATTGCAAATTCTATTTTGATTAAGTTAAATCAGATTGGAACGATTACCGAAACGCTCGAAACAATTCATCTGGCAAGAAAATATGGTTACAGCATTGTGATTTCACATCGCTCGGGCGAGACCGAAGACACTACAATCGCTGATTTCGCTGTTGCAACAAATGCCGGGCAAATCAAAACGGGCGCACCTTGCCGAACCGATAGAGTGGCTAAATATAATCAGCTTCTTCGCATCGAAGAGGATTTGGGAGATTATGCTTTGTATGCTGGAAATTCCGAATATCATAAGTATTTGAAATAGAATTGTTTAATTTATAAAGTTGAAAAGATGATAGTTTTTGGAACCGATGGATGGCGGGGAGAAATCGCCCGCGACTTTACATTCGATAACCTTTACAAAGTTGCCCTTGCAACTGTAAACTACCTTAAAAGCTTAAATAAGCCAAATATTTCCGTCGTGATTGGCTACGATACTCGTTTCCTTTCGAAAGAATTTGCACTGGAAACCGCTCTGATTCTTGCATCGAATGGAATTGTTGCACACCTAACAAATACTTTTGCTGCTACTCCAATTGTTTCGTTCCACACCAAGCAAAAGGGCTCCGATTTGGGCATTGTTATTACCGCCTCCCACAATCCACCAAATTACAACGGATACAAGATTAAAGGTCGGTTCGGTGGTCCTGCCCCGCCCGAAGAAATTCAAAAAGTCGAAGCCGAACTTCACAAAATTACTCGTGTTCCAAAATTCAAATTCAAACCATTGGACGTTTACATTGGCTCTCGGTTAATCAGACCATTCGATGCACGGGAACCATATATTCGTTATGTAAAAAAGAAAATCGACATCGATTTAATTCGTTCAAAGAATTACAAAATCCTATACGACCCGATGTATGGCGCAGGTATGGGAATTCTGAAGACCTTATTGCCAAACATCGAAGAAATCCATAACGAGTTCAATCCATCGTTTGGGGATTTACATCATCCCGAACCTGTCCCAGAAAACCTCCACACCCTTATAGATAAAATCAAACTTGGGAAATACGACATTGGTTTGGCAACCGATGGCGATGCCGACCGTCTTGGCGTTGTCGATAGCGAAGGCAATTTCATCGACTCCCACCGAATCTTTATGATAATTTTGAAATATCTCCACGAAATCAAAGGGAAAAAGGCGCCAGTCGCAAAAACCGTTTCGCTCACCTCGATGGTCAATAAATACTGCGAAAAGAATGGCTTAACGCTTTACGAAACCCCCGTTGGTTTCAAACACATAGCAAAGCTGATGGCAGAAGAAAAAATTCTTATCGGTGGCGAAGAATCGGGCGGGCTCGGCACAATTCTTCATATTCCCGAGCGCGACGGTATTTTCAACGCGCTCCTTCTGCTCGAAATTATGGCAAAGCGAAAGAAGAGCATCAAAGAACTTTCCGACGAGTTAGACAAAGAGTTCGGACCCCATCGCTACTGGCGACGCGATGTTAAAGTTACAGAACAGGAAAAAAGAGCACTTTTGCGAGCTTGTGCAAAGATGCCAACCAAGATTGGCAAGTATCTCGTCAAAAGAATTGATACGAAGGATGGATACAAGTTCTACCTCGAGGATGGCTGGCTGTTGATTCGACCATCGGGCACTGAACCATTGATTCGCTTTTACGCCGAAGCCAGCTCGATGAGCATTGTCAACGAAGTCCTCGAAAATGCAATGAAATTGCTAAAGTAGGATATTAGCCTAGAACGACTACAATAGAAAGTTATGTAGGGGGCGAATAATTATTCGCCCCTACGAGTTTTATAATCGCAAAACCGATTTCGTTTCCCAAAACGGTATTCATCACGGTTAGACATCGGATGTCTGCCAGACATCCGATGTCTGGGAAAACTCTTGTTTGGTGAAATGCGTCCGGGATAAGCAGTGTTCACCCTTCAAAAAGACATAGGATGTTTCCGAAACATCCGATGTCTGGATACTTCACTGAACATTGTGCTGATGCTCTTTCTCTTGGCAATCTAATTTTTCCAAAGTGTTTGAAAAAATTTTGAAATTTTATTTTCCTTTTTTGTATATTGCTATTTGAACTTCAGTAGAGTTTGGAAATGTTTTGGCTTTGGTGCCGAAATACCTTTTCTAATGTTGCGAACCAGGGAATAATTCTG
>RCNO01000004.1 GCA_003731685.1 Bacteroidetes/Chlorobi group bacterium MS-B_bin-24 | reverse complement strand
ATCGAAATATTTGAACAAATTTATTTTTCAAAATATGCAAATTAAAAAAATTGGTTGTATATTTGCTTTGTTGGTTAGATTCAATTTAATAATTGTATTTTAAATGTGATTGTCTCGACAACAGGAATTGTAATAAAATCTTTTAATTACCGAGAAACAAGCAAGATTGTGGACATTTACACCGAAGCAGAAGGATTGATTTCCCTTGTTGCTAAAGGTGTCCGAAAAAATAAAAAAACACTCGGTGTGTTAGAACCTTTAAATATCGTTTTCATTAGTTATTACCGAAAAAGTTCGCAAAGCCTTTACTTGCTTTCCAAAGTCGAAACTATTCAAAGTTTCCACAAACTTACCGACAATTACCAGAAGTTACTCACAGGTTTGATGATTTTGGAGTTAATTCATCAGACTCAACCCATTGGAGAACCAAATAATAGGTTATTCAACTTAACAACTCAAACTCTGGAAAAGCTTAAAAGAGAAAATATAAATCCTTACTTTATTTTAACTTACTTTATTGTTTTCCTTCTGAAAGATATTGGAATAGACTTTGTTGAAAAAATTAATGAACTCAAAAATTTAGGTAATTTTGTTTATTTGGACTTAACCAACGGAAATGTTTCGACGACTCCATCACAAAACAATTTCGCCCGATTAAAAAAAGGGACAGTTGAATTAATTCGTAAACTGAACAATTTAGGTTTGGATGGGTTGAATCAAATCGAACATATAGACATAAACATAATCGAAATGCTAACCTTTTTCGAAAAATACATTTCGTTTTATTTGGACAAAAAAATAATATTTAGAACAATCGAATTGTTTAACAATGTTATTTAACATTTTAATCACAATATTTTTCGTCTTTCTGAACGCCTTCTTTGTTGCAGCAGAATTTTCCATTGTCAAGGTTCGCAGTACACAAATCGACTTAAAAATCAAAGAAGGTTCTAAAATTGCAAAAATCACTCGGCACCTTGTTGAACATTTGAATGAGTCCCTTTCCGCTTGCCAGCTTGGAATTACAATTGCAAGTCTTGCCTTGGGATGGATTGGTGAACCTGTTGTGTCCCGAATTATTCTCTTCTTGTTTGCTCTAGTTGGAGTGGAAATCGCTACTGAAACTGCAAAAAGCATTGCTTTGCCAACTGCATTTATACTAATTACCGCATTACATATCGTATTTGGTGAGCTTGCTCCAAAATCGCTTGCGATTGTTAAACCACAACAAACGGCTTTATTGGTTAGTCTCCCTCTCCGAACTTTCTATGTAATCTTTAAGCCCTTCATTTGGCTTTTAAATGAATCGGCAAATCTTACTCTAAAAATCCTTGGAATTGAAATTTCAAGCTCCGCAGATTTGCATACAGAAGACGAAATTCGCGAAATTCTAAAATCCAGCCATATATCAGGGAAACTTGATNACTCGAAAGAAAAACTTTTGCAAAATGTCTTCGATTTCACCCAACTTAAAGTCAAACAAATAATGGTTCCAAGAAATAAAATCGTTGCAATTGAGTTCAAATCTTCCTTCGAGCAAATTATTGACAAATTTCTCAAAGAAGGATACTCCCGAATGCCAGTTTACGATTCTAACATAGACAACATTGTTGGAGTGATTTATGCAAAAGATTTACTAAGTTATCAAAACAAAGTGAACACGCAGGACTTTCGGATTGAAAATCTTCTTCGGTATCCTTTGTTTGTCAACGAAAACAGTCCCATCGACGAAATTTTACGGAAGATGCAACGCCACAAAATTCATATAGCAATTGTATTGGACGACTTTGGCGGTACGGCTGGTTTGATAACGCTCGAAGACATAATCGAAGAACTTGTCGGCGAAATCCAAGACGAATACGACGAGGAACAGCCTTTAATCAAAAAAATAAATGATTCGGAATACGAGGTTTTGGCAGAAGCAAGTATTGATGACATCAACGAACAACTACCCATAAATTTGCCTAAAATGGAAGATTATAACACAATTGCAGGCTTGTTTTCCCACTTTCTGGGGCGAATTCCAAAACAAGGCGAACGCCTCTCTTTCGATAATTTTTACATTGAAACATTAAGTTCAAGCCAACGGAAAGTCGATAAAATCAAAATCAAGATAACATCGAAACAAAACGGTTAGGAAATTTTGTACCTTTCCAACTGGAAGGCTTCGCCCAGATAAAGCTTTCTTACGTCTGGGTTTTGTGCGATTTCTTCGGCTGTACCTGAACAGAATATTTCTCCATCGATTAAAATATACGACCTATCCGTAATGGTTAAAGTCTCGTGCACATTGTGGTCGGTAATCAATATCCCAATGCCTTTATCTTTCAACTTCAGAATCATTTTCATAATTTCTTCGACAGCAAGAGGGTCAATCCCTGCAAAAGGCTCATCGAGAAGGATAAATTTTGGGTTCGAAGCAAGGCTTCTGGCAATTTCGCAACGACGACGCTCACCACCCGAAAGCATATAGCCCATTTGCTTCCTAACGTCTTTTAAACCGAAGCTTTCAAGCAGTTCCTCTAATCGGTTCTTCTGCTCTTTTTTCGACATCTTTTGTAATTGCAAAATTGCAAGAATATTTTTTTCGACCGATAATTTACGGAAAATAGATGTCTCCTGTGGAAGGTATGCAATTCCCATTCGAGCTCGTTTATACATTGGAAAAGAAGTTATATCATCTCCATCAAGAAGCACTTTCCCATCATTTGGGCTAATCATTCCAACAATCATATAAAAAGTTGTGGTTTTGCCCGCCCCATTTGGACCGAGAAGCCCAACAACTTCGCCCTGCCGAACATTCAAACTTACATTGCGAACAACTGCCCGTCTTTTGTATTTTTTTACTAATCCGATTGCTTCTAAAAACGACTGGTGCATCAAATGCTTTTCTTTAAAATTCTATTTTTAGATTTATTATCCTGTCGTTCCTGCTTAATTTAAAATTCAACACATCCCCTTCAAAAGTATCCAAAAGAATACTTTTAAATTCCTCTATTGAATTAACTTTCTCACCATTTATTTCAATGATAACATCGCCAACTTGAAATCCAGCTTTATCGGCAAGTGAATTGCGTTTAATTTCGACAACAAACAATCCCTGCTCAAAATTCAGTCTATAAAGTTGAGCCTCTTCGGAATTTGGTTCAACAACACCTAAACCTAATCTGTTAATATTTGCCCTATTTAGTTTATTTGTTACAAACCTGTTGATTATCTTTTTTACTCTATTGATAGGGATTGCCCAACCAATGCCAATACTTCCAGCACCACTTGAACTTGTTGCAGTGGAATAAATCATTGTGTTAATTCCTATGACCTCACCAAGAGAGTTAATCAAAGGACCACCCGAATTTCCAGAGCTTATCGCAGCATCGGTTTGTATCATTCCTTTATAATACTTGTTATCTAACATAAGATTAACACCTTTGTTCGAAACCACTCCAACGGTGACAGTAGGTTTACTATTTAAGTCGAACAAACCAAAAGGATTCCCAAGAGCAATGACCCACTCGCCAACAATTACATCGTCGGAATTGCCCAATTTAAGATATGGGAAATTTTCGCCTTCGATTTTCAAAAGAGCAATATCCGAAAGTTCATCGCTTCCAACGACCTTGGCTTTGTGTTTTTTTCCGTCGGTGGTCGTAACAATAATTTCAGAAGCATCGCCAGAAACGTGGTAATTAGTTAAAATATAACCATCGGGGGAGATTAAAAATCCCGAACCAAGTCCTTTGACGGGATACATTCGATAGCGTCTTTGCCTTTTTCCAAAAAAATATTCAAAAATTGGGTCATCGAACGGGTCCCAAACAGGTACTTTTACATACTGCATAACATTAATTCCAACAACGGCAGGCGAAGCCATTTCAACAGCCCGCGTGATGGCATTCCTTCTCGACAAGTTTAGGCTATTCGAAACACTGTCTCTTTGCGGTAAATTGCTTTCCTCGTAAATCTTAACAGGCTTTTGCCCGTAGCTGGAGCTTTCTTTTGCCGAACATCCAGTTCCATTGAAAAGAAATACAATTACTAACCCCAGAATAGTTATTTTTGGATTCATATTCAAGTAAAAAATTTAAAATTAAGTAAACGAATGCATGAGAAAAAAATTACATATTCACAACCAGCCAGACTCGTCGATGTTATACCATTATCAGGGGTGGATGAAACATACACATACAAAATAAACAATTTCACAATAAAGGACTTGACTGGCTATCGAGTTTTAATCCCGTTTGGAAATCGAAAAATCACGGGAATAATAATTAAAGAACACCTTGAGCCTTTAAACTTCCCCAAAGAAAAACTGAAACCAATTATCAGAATATTAGATTCCAATCCTATTATTTCGAAAGAGATAATTGAACTTTGCTTCTGGATTTCAAACTACTATGTCACCCCATTGGGCGAAGTTTTTCGGGCGATTATTCCCCCTAAACTATCCACCAAGGAAGAGATATACATTCAATTGACAAGCCCACAATCTCCGAAAATTCCCTCTTTGGACAAAAAAGAACTCAAAATCATCGAAGCACTCGGCAAAACAAAATCTCCACAATCCTTGAAAAACCTAAAAAAGATTTTGAAAATTCGAAAGTTAGAGTCAATTTTAAATGAATTAGAAAAGAAAGGAATAATTTCCCTTTCGCGCCGATTTAGTGGAAAAATACCCACCAAGAAGGTAATCCGATTCAACAAAAATATGTTCACCCTTGAGAATTGCGAAGCATTCGGGGAAATTTACAAAAGGAGAAAAAAAATTCTGGAACTGCTTGAATTCTTTTACGAAAAAGTTAATTCTAATATCGATGTATTACCTGTAAAAGAGTTGCAAAAGGAATTCCCAACAAAAAATTTAAATCAATATCTTTCAGAGTTTGAATTAGCAGGTTTTATTAATGTCGTTTATCTGGAAGAAACTGGAGGCGATTTTCAAAAGCTTTTCCCCAAAGAATATAACTTTCAAAACGAGTTACAGTTTGAATTAAACGATGAACAAAAGTTATGCCTGGAATCCATTAATTCTACACTCGAAAAAGGTAAATTCAATTCTTTCCTGCTTTTTGGTGTTACTGGAAGTGGCAAAACATTAGTCTATATGCACGCTATTAAAAAATGTTTAGAACAAGGCAAGTCGGCAATTGTTCTCGTTCCCGAAATTTCATTAACTCCACAATTAATCGAAAGGTTCAACAATGCTTTTCCAGATAATATCGCTGTGCTTCATTCCCGACTCACCATTAGCCAGAGAATAAAACAGTGGGTTTCCATTTGGACTGGGGAAAAGAAAATAGTCGTAGGTCCTCGCTCGGGAATTTTTGCTCCCACCAAAAATCTCGGCTTAATTATTGTTGATGAAGAACACGAGCCTACATACAAGCAAGAGGAACCTCAACCAAGATATAACGCTCGCGATGTTGCCCTGATGCGAGGCAAAATCGAAAACGCAGTGGTTGTTCTGGGAAGTGCTAATCCTTCAGTAACTTCCTACTTTTCTGCTACCAAAGGGAAACATAAGCTTTTGAGAATTCAAAATCGAGCAGATGGGGCTCAATTACCAAACATTATTCTAGTAGATATTCTGGAAAAGCGTCGACAAAAAAAAATGTTCGGTCAGTTTTCGGACACATTAATCCACAAAATCATCGACAGGCTAACGAAAAGAGAAGGCATCATTCTCTTTCAAAATCGGCGTGGCTTTGGACTAATTCTGGAATGCCGTTCGTGTGGATATATTCCAAAATGCCCAGAATGCGAAATTTCACTAACCTATCACAAAGTTGACCAAAAATTAAAGTGCCATTATTGTGGTTACGAAAGAGCTTTTGAATCGACTTGCCCAAAGTGTGGCAAGCCTACGATGTTGATTCTTGGCTATGGAACGCAAAGAATCGAAGAGGACCTAAATTCTTTGCTTAATGAATTGAATTTCTACCCCCGAATTGCCCGTTTCGACTTGGATGTGGTTTTAAACAAACAAAATACTTCGACAATACTGAAAGATTTCTACAACGGAGAAATAGACATACTAATTGGCACTCAATTGATAGCAAAAGGATTAGATTTCGAAAGGGTTACGCTCGTTGGAATCATCAATGCAGATTTGCAACTTAATATACCCGACTTTTCGGCAAATGAACGAAGTTTCCAGCTTTTCACTCAAGTTGCCGGGCGGGCAGGTCGGCGCTCCCTCTTTCCTGGAGAAGTTGTTATTCAAACATCGGAAGTAGACTCTTATACCATCAAATCATTTCTGAATCAAGATTACGAAAGTTTTTACGAAACTGAAATAAAATTTCGCAAAGAATTGAATTATCCTCCATTCGCAAGATTGATTTCAATTGAAATTCGTTCATATAAAAGTGAAATCGAACAACAAGTCCTTGATTTTGTAATAAAATACATAGAACAGCTAAGTTTTGGCATAATTCTTGGTCCTGTAACTCCATTGATAACAAAGCTTCGAGGATGGCACCGAAAAGTAATTCTAATGAAAGTTCCAAAATCCCAAGACCCGAACCTTACTAAAACTATTTCCTTATTAAAATTCCTCTCAAAAGATTTTAACAAAAAATACAATCCACAAAAAAATAAATTGATAATTGATGTTGATTCGCAATTTTCTTTGTTTTAATTTTATGTTTTAAAAACAATAAAGTAGAATGAAAACATTTAGATTTTTATTTTTTCTCATCTTGGCATTAGTTCAAATATCCTGCACATCGAAGGTGCACACTCGATACAATATTAAAATTCCAAAAACTCTCGAAGCAAATCAAACAGGGCTTTCCGATACCAATACTCAAATAGTCATTGACCAAGTTCAACCCGAAAGACAAATCGAACCTCCTAAACAAATTAGTGTTCCACCACCAGATACTATTGTTATCGACATAACCGAAAATTCAGATGTCGAATTAAGCAGAGCAAACGAGCTATTTGTCAATAAGGATTACAGAAATGCTCTGCAACTTTACATAAGTTATCTAAATCGCCATTCAATGGTACGCACAAACAACTACTGGATTGCTCGACTTAAAACTGCTGAATGTTTGTATGAATTAAATCATCCCGAACAAAGTGTTACAGAACTCGAAGAGATTCGCCACAGCAACAATATCCCCAGTAATATTATGCAAAGAACATACTTTTTGTTGCACAAAATATATTGCGAAACCAACCAAAAAGACAAAGCCGAAGAGATTTTGTTGGATGCAAAGAACTTGTTCAAAGATACTTTCCTCGAAGAAATCTCTCCTTGCAAAGCCGAGTAAAAGATTGTAGTTAAAAAAATTACATCAAATTCAATGTCAATAATACCTTCGGGATTATATCTTGCAAGAATTAAGTTAAACAATAGGCTTAAAAATATCCTATTTCTAAAACTTTAATAGTGAAATACGCAGATTGAATTTGTAATTTTGGATTTGAAATTTTTTCAAATTCAAAGGTAAAAAATTTTTATGACCGAATTAAAATTCGATGCAAAATTTGATTGTTTGGTATGTCTAAACGCAGAACTACCCCCATTATGCTTTTTTATTAAATACTTTCAGGATATCCCGATTGTTGGAGCCGATGGAGGAGCTGTTAGGCTTTTCGAAAAGGGGATTATTCCCGATTACGTCGTCGGCGATTTAGATACATTTAGAAGTGCAAAGATAGAGAAACACTTCCAAAACGCTGAGATTATTTTCAACCCTGACCAAGAAATTAATGATTTCGAAAAGGCTTTGATTTTAGCAGAGCAAAAAGACTTCCGAAATATCCTTGTGCTTGGATTTCAAGGCGGTGAACTCGACCATACCTTGAACAACTGGAGCATTCTAATCAAATTTTTCAACAAACTCAATCTTTGCATATACGACAATGGGAATTATGGAATTCCGCTCAACGGATCGTTTACTATGGAAACAAAATCTGGCGAGCTGATTTCATTAATTCCGCAACCCAAAGCAAGACTGAAAACACAAAACCTCCGATGGAATCTGACAAACGAAGTTCTTGAACTTGGCTATCGCGAAGGTGCTCGAAATATCGCAACGGGACCTAATATCACCATCGAAATCCTCGAAGGAGCCTTGCTTCTTTTCCTTCGCGCCCGCCTACCATATTGCTATAGAAAAGAAAAAATTTAGTGGACCCGATGAGACTCGAACTCACGACCTCTAGAGTGCGATTCTAGCGCTCTCCCAACTGAGCTACGGGCCCACTATCTAGAAGCAAAATTACGAAAATTTTTCCAAATTTCAAAACTACGTGCGTGGTTCAAGTAAAACTACGGGAATAATCATCTCCTCCATCGATATCCCGCCGTGCTGAAAGCTGTCCTTGTACCTCTGCAAATAGTAATGATAATCTGTTGGGTACACAAAATAATAGTCTTCTTTCGCAATTATGTTGTTTACAGTAATGGAAATCTTTGGCAAGCGAAGTTCAGTTAAATCCTGTATTTGCATTGAATAGCGTGGGTCGCTTTTAACATTTTTCCCGAACTTATACCGAAGGGAAGTCGAAGTCTCGCGGTCTCCAAGCACTTTAACTCCACGCATACAACGAATCGAACCGTGGTCTGTTGTCAACACAATCTTAACATTGGGAAATGTCGATAGTGTTTTGAGCATCCCCAAAAGGCTCGAATGATTAAACCAGGAACGCGTTAACGACCTATAAGCAGATTCATCGGGGGCAATTTCTTTCAAAATGGCAAAGTCGGAACGAGAATGAGCAATCATATCGACCGAATTCACAACGATTGCAGTTAAGTGGTTTTGAACATAGCGAACTATTTCGTTTTCAATCTTTTTCCCAAATTCCGTTTCGTGAATCTTTATGTAAGACAATGGATTTCGCAATTTTACTCGTTTTCGGTTCAATTGTTCTACAAGCAAATCCTTTTCGTAAGCATTTTGTTTGTGGTCTTCGGTGTTTAATTCCCCAACCCAATACTGCGGATAGTGTTTTTGGATGTCGAAAGGATACAAGCCTGCAAAAATTGCATTGCGAGCATAAGGCGTTGCGGTAGGAAGAATTGAACAATAATAACTCTTGCTGATTTTGTAAAATTGCTGTAATACTTCTTCCATAACAAGCCACTGGTCGAGCCTAAGGCAATCGATTACAAAGAAAAATACGCTGGAATTTGAATCAAGGTGTGGTATCAAAAATTTATCAACAATCTGTGGCGAAAACAAAGGCAACTCCTCGTTTGGCGAAGAATGAATAAAATCGCGATAATGATTCTCAATGAAATTTGAAAAAACAGTATTCGATTCACGGAAAATGTCCCGCAAAGGCTCACTCAAACCCAATGCGGGGTATTTATCTAATTCCAGAGCCCAATTAACAAGTTTAACATAAATATCGACCCATTCGTTCCAACTCAAATGCTCATTCAAAAGATTTCGTATGGCAGAAATTTCAGAAAGGAAATTTTGCACAATTTTCTCTTGACTAATTTTATCATACTCAAGAAATCTTTTGCAAATGGCAAGAATTTGAGTAGGATTAACAGGCTTGGTTAAATAACCATCTATTTTACGACCAATTGCCTCCTCCATTAATGTCTCTGCTTCGTTTTTTGTTACCATTACAACTGGAACATAAGGATTGATTTCTTTTAGAACCCCTAAAGTTTCGAGCCCGCTCATACCAAGCATCATTTCATCGAGGAAAATCAAGCCAAAAGAATTTTTTCGGGCAAGTTCAATTCCATCCTCACCATTTGTTGCAGTTTCGACCTCATACCCCTTTTGACGAAGCAGTATCAAATGAGGCTTTAAAAGCTCAATTTCATCGTCAATCCACAATATTTTTCCTTTGCTTTCCATAATGTTTCTCCTAATCAATCTAAATAACTATTTTTTAAAACAAATATTTTTAATAAATTTACTTTTTTTTATTAAAATCATTTTTGGTTCGTTTTTATTTTTAGATATTTTAAAGGATAAAATGAATTTACAAAAGTTTACATTAAGATCGCAAGAAGCAATTCAAACAGCACAGGAAATCGCTTTGAATTACAATAATCAGGCACTTGAGCCTGTTCACCTTTTCGCTGCTTTAATTCAAGATGAAGACAGTCTTGTTGTAGAAATACTAAAAAAACTCGAAGTAAATCTTTCACGACTTAAAATCAAAGTTAATGAACTTCTCGAGGCTCTTCCAAAAATCAGTGGTTACGCAGGGAATCTATATCTTAGTCCATCGTTGAATGAAGTATTCGATACGGCTTTCAAAGAAGCAAAGACTATGCACGATGAATACGTAAGTGTCGAACATCTACTCCTTGCTTTAATCTCTGTCAAATCGAACATAGCAGATTTACTCCGCTCTTACAATGTAACTCGCGACGATGTTTTAAAAATATTGAAAGAAATACGCGGTGGTCAANGAGTAACCGACCAATCCCCTGAGGAAAAATATCAAGCCCTCCGCCGATATGGAAGAATTCTGAACGACGAAGTCCGCGAAGGAAAACTCGACCCCGTCATCGGACGCGAGGAAGAAATCCGCAGAGTCTTGCAAGTTTTATCTCGAAGAACCAAGAACAATCCTGTATTGATTGGAGAACCAGGCGTCGGTAAAACAGCAATTGTCGAAGGTATAGCACAGATGATTGTTGCTGGCGACGTTCCCGAAAATCTGAAGAACAAAATCGTTGTTATGCTCGATATGGGCGCCCTTGTCGCTGGCACACAATACCGTGGCCAATTCGAGGAACGTTTGAAAGCTGTAATAAAAGAAGTTGTCGACTCCGAGGGCCAAATTATTTTGTTCATCGACGAGATACACACTTTGATTGGGGCTGGAGCAACCCAAGGCAGTATGGATGCTGCGAACATATTAAAACCAGCCCTTGCACGTGGTGAATTACGTTGCATCGGAGCAACCACTTTGGATGAATACCAGAAGTACATCGAAAAAGACCCAGCCCTCGAAAGGCGTTTCCAGAAAGTATTCGTCGACGAACCAACAGTTGAAGAAACAATCTCAATTCTTCGAGGACTAAAAGAACGATATGAAGTCCACCACGGCGTCAAGATTTCCGATAGCGCAATTGTTGCTGCTGCCGAGCTATCGCATAGGTATATTACGGACAGGTTCCTTCCCGACAAGGCAATCGACCTGATTGACGAAGCTGCAAGCAAAATCAAATTGGAAATTGAATCGATGCCCGAGGAATTAGACACAATCGAACGAAAGATACGGCAGTTGGAAATCGAACGCGAGGCTCTTCTTCGCGAGCTTAAAAGTAAAGGCGTGGAAATATAAATCCTATGGAAGAAACATTCATTCCATTTTGTTTGGTCGAAAAAAACGAATCAACAAAAAATGCCTTGAAAAAGGTTATCGAGCGTGTTTTTCGTAAATCCCCGATTTTTACCGTCGACAATGGAATTGAATGCTGGGACCTTGTGCAAAAGTTTAACGACTTAATGATTATTATAGCAAATTATCTCGAAAGCGAATACCACACAGAACAACTTGTTAAAAACATTCGAGAATCGGAAGACCCCAAGATACGAAATATTTTTATCATATTTATAACTTCAAATTCAAATGTTGAGCTAAATTTCAAAGCACTTCAAGTTGGTGCCGATGATTTCATTAACAAGCCCTTCTTGATTGACGAAGTTATAGCCAAATTTCAGAATGCATACAGAATTATGCACTTGTACAAGCAAATTTTCAACAGAGATGCTATCATAAATGACCTCCGAGAAGAACTCCGAAAAGATACTTTAAGAATGCGGGATTTACTCTATTTGTTCGAATGCCTGCGAATTCCCGATGGTGCAGAAAGAATCAGTAGGATAACCGAAATAGCCCTTTGGATTGCAAACGAATATGACCCAAACGATTTGAATTTGCAAAACATCATCAAAGACGCTGCCAAACTTTGCTTCGTTGGGCGATTGATTCTTCCCGAAAGGAATATCGGGGAAATACCAACACAAAATGGTTACCTAAAAAACGAAAAAATGGAAAAAATACCTCTTTTCGCCAAAGAATTGTTTTCGTTTTTCCGTTCCTACGAAGATGTTGCAGATGTTGTAATACATATTTACGAAAATTACGATGGAAGCGGTATGCCCGACAAACTCGAAAAAGGGAAAATTCCGCTTGCATCGAGAATTCTTCGAGTAGTTATTGATTACGATGATTACTACAATCAAAAGAAATATGAAACAAACAAAATTGTTTCGATGCTCGAAGCAGAATCCCGCCGACTCTACGATTTTCGAGTTGTTGTGCTTCTCGCCCAATATTTAGCATTTCGTTCATCACAGCTCAAAGTTCCAACAGAACGACCGATTGAAATTGAGGATTTGAAAGAAGGGATGACATTGTCGAGGAACGTTGTTACCGATTCAGGACTGAAAGTCGCAGTTGCTGGAACACTCCTTACTCCCGAAAGTGTGGAAAGAATTCAAACAATTGCTAAAACCGACCCAATTATTGGCAAAATATATGTAAGAATCCAATGATTCTTGTTACAAAAATTGATGGACAACAAATCGTAATTAATGCCGAAGAAATCGAAACCATAGAAATTGGAATAAACTCCATTCTTTGTTTGCGAAGTGGGAAGAAATATATCGTTCGAGAAACTTACGAACAAATAACGGAAAAAGTGATAGAATACAAAAGAAAGTGCAATCAACCAAACATAAAAATTGAAGATAACACCATCTAAATTTTATACCTTTTCGCTAATACTACTCCTTTTGCATCTCTATTATTTTTCACTTTCTGCTCAACCAACTTTCCTATTTTTAACAGACACTGCCCAAAAAAGTTCGAACCTTTTCATTAATTCCCTCGATAAACAATTCAATATTTACCGCTTAACTAACTATTTTGCATTAAGTAAAAAAATTTTCGATGGTGAATTCACTTTGAAAAACGATTACAATGGATTTCTAATCAAAACAAACGAAAATGCAATTCGAGACATAGAAAACTTCAATCTACAATATTTCCAACCCATTAGGGAAAATCTTAAAATCTTCCTTTCAGCCGATTACTCTTTGAATTCCGATTCGAAGTCCATTGGATTAAATCAAGCAGAAAGAATGAAAAGTGATTTGGGCTTTGAGTTAGACAACCCCAAATACTTTCAACTTTCCACAGCCATTGGAATAGAAAGAAATAAACAAGTAACGATAGTAAATTATGGACCACAAATAACGATTTCTTTGAAAAATCTTAATCTCAAATTTTCGGACTTCAATTTTTCTGGTTTGTTGTTCAGCGAAAATAGTTACTTAAATCAAGGTAAAAGGAACAGCGACTTTATCGCCCAAGCAAAGCTCTTGGGCAATTTCGAAGCAAATAATTCTTTTGAATTGAACTTAAATTATGGCAGGAACCAGCGAGATTATATTGCATTTCCGCCAACTTTAAATGACCTTTTCGAAAGGAGAATCGAAAATAGAATTAACCCGATGTTTTCCATAGCATATAATTTATTCGATAGCCTTTTTGTTCAATTTAATGGCAATGTTAATTCCTATCAAATCAGGAAATCGTATAATTATCTCATAATTACAAATCCTCAGACAGCAATAGAAAGAACACTTTCGGAGCAAATCTTCGACTTCACCCTGAGATTTGATTACAGAAGTAAGTCTATATTTCCATCTATTGGGATTAACTTATTTTATCGAAATGAGGAAAATATCTTGAACAAAAAATTCCAAATCGATGAACAAAGTTTCAATCAATTAGCATTAATTGAATCGCAAAAAAACAACTACCAAAGCAGGTTCAATTTGTTTAGTTTTTTTCAGTGGGAAATTGATACTAAAAACAAATTTGCATTTTCTGGCAACATCGGAATTCTTCGCTACGATACCCCATCCGAATTCAACGATGACGACCGAGATGAACTAAATTTTTTGTTCAACTTCACGTATTCACTTAAATTTTCAAAATTGCTCAAAGTTCGTTCAGAACTTGAATTTCAAGCAAATCATTTGGTTTTCATCAAAGCGAGCAAAAGTTCGCTCAATAACTGGAACAGAATACTCCGCCTTTCGCTTTCGCCTGAATACACGAGTGAATATTTCCGATATGTGCCAACTTTTGAAATAATTTCGAACTATGTTTCTTACGATTTCGAGTTCAAAAGCACTTCTATCCAAAGTTATGCATTCAGGCAATTCATTTACCGAGATACCTTGTTGATTAATTTAACACGAAAATTTTTTCTTAGTGGCTATATGATTTACAAGTATTCCGAACGAGGATTGCTTTTTTGGAACGATTTCGCAATGACCAAAGAAACCGAGATTTTCGAACTTTTTCTCCGTGAACTATTTAATTACAGAATTGGCAGGCAAAATACAGCTGGAATTGGTTTGAGAATCTACAACATCAAACAAGAATCGAAAGGAGGATTAAACCTACAAAATCAATATACATTCTACTCAATTTCGCCCGAAACTGAAATAAAAATTTTTTTAAGTAACAACAATGTGATATTTTTGCAAGGTTGGTATGAGTTAAAATTTGGAGACTATAAGTTGATTGGTGAAACTCCGAACTTGTTGGTTACTTTGAACATATTTTTTTAGAAATATGAACTTGGAAAATCAAATAAATTATTACACGGAATTTACTTCTGACAAGAAAATTTTAGCTGAAATAGAAGCAATCTTGAACCGAATTAATAATCATATTACTTTGAAAAAGGGGAAATTTCACGACATTCTCGTAGCAACTACCGAAGCCGTTATAAACGCAATTCAACATGGAAATAAATTTGACCCTAACAAGAAAGTTACTTTAAACATTACTGCAAGCAAAAATAAAATCCAAGTTATCGTTCAAGACGAAGGTAGTGGATTCGACCCATCTACGATAGAAGACCCAAGAACACCAGAAAACATTTTGAAGGAGCGAGGGCGAGGCATTTTTCTTATCCGTCAACTTTCCGATTCTGTTACAATTACAACCAGTTCAAAAGGCACAATTGTAGAAATGATTTTTATTATTAAAAAATGAATAAATTAACTGATAAAATTTCACTAAGCGAACTCTGGGACTTTTCCCATCCTTTCTTTATTATTGCAGGAACCTTTGGCGTTGGCAAATCCTTTCTGGTTGAACAAATAAAGGAACAAATCGCCGAAAACAAAGAAGAAAACATCTTCATTATTCACTTCGACCTTGAAAACATCAAAGAAATTGAAGATTTATCGAAAGCAACGACCTGTTCTTTTATTTCCGCTGGAATAACAAACAACATTGAGTTGGACGACCTGCCCTTTTTCCTCGGCCGCTTCTCTTCCTTGAAAAAGCAGGTTTCCAACTACGATATTAACTTATATGAAAAATTAATTGAAACTTATGAGCTCAAAGATTACTTCAAATTCGATTTGTCGGAATCTTTGGAGACAATTCGCTCTGAATCTGTTCTCAAAAAGCTTGAAACCCTTTTTAGTAAAAAAAGCGATGTAAGAATACTCACAACTCTTTTCGATGTTTTGACCGAAGCCATATTAAAATCTATTCTGCAAACAGCAAATCAATATGGTTTCAACAACAAATACAAAATTTTCTTCTTTTTCGATAATTATGAAAATTGCTCTGCAACAATTGACAATTGGATTTACAATCACCTTTACAAATATCTAAATTCAAAAACAATCTTCGATTTTAAATCCTATGAAATTCGATTGGAAATTGATAAAACAAAACTTTCAGACATTTTCGATTTCAAATTCATTATTTCAACTCGATATGATTTTGTTCTGAAATTTCTTCTTAAAAAAGAAAACAGAGAAAAAATTCACACAATCCATATTGAGCCATACACAAAGGAACAATGTTTGGATTACCTTTCCCAGATTTCTTCAAATTTCGATGGAGATACTTTTTTCAAAATAACGCAAGGAATTCCTTTTGTAATCAATCAATTCCAAAACACTTTGAATTT
Source organism: Bacteroidetes/Chlorobi group bacterium MS-B_bin-24 (assembly GCA_003731685.1). Classification (GTDB taxonomy): domain Bacteria; phylum Bacteroidota; class Ignavibacteria; order Kapaibacteriales; family UBA2268; genus Naka2016. Next base: position 77,572 of record RCNO01000004.1, on the reverse strand, counting down.
CCAAATTGATGAGCCAAGTAAAAAAGAACTGTTTAAAATTGTTTATCAGAAGATAATTTCCCGTATTCCACATAATCTCGAAAAGACTTTGCAGTTCCTTGCTTTTTTGGAAAAATACAGCGAAGAAGCTATCCGTTGTGCCACAGATGATGTTGAGAACTATCCGCAAATCTTTAGATATTTCAGTGCGAACTCCGATTTATCCGAGGTCATTTGGCTTAAAAACCAGATTTTCAAAATAAAAGACCACTACCAGTATTTTATTACAAATTATATCATAGAAAATATGCCCGACAAATTTGAACTTATCGTAAAAACAAAAGAACAATTTCTCAAAGGTTTCGCAACATTGGAGAATCTTCCACTCATTGAAAGGAAAATACTTCGCAATCTTGCATACTTCAAAGAGTTTCAAATTGGAGATATTTTGCATAACATTTTCAAAGAGGACACCGAGTCCGTTATCGATTTTGTCAAATCCCAAAAGGATTACTTTATCGCCGAAAACAAGGTTTTTCGCCTACCAGATGAATTGCGAAATGTTCTATTGGAATTCAATCGACTTGTAGATAAGGAAAGATTTGAACAGAAAAGAGAATACATCAAAAATATAGTAGAGACATATAAAAATGAGTTAATATCTCGACAAAAAAATCTTGAATCTGAAATCGAGAATTTAAATCAGAAAAAAGCCGAACTGGAAAAACAAAGCGATAATCTTCATTTGGAAATATTGACCAAAAAAGACCAATTATTATTACTTGAAAATCAAATAATAGATGTAAAGAACAAGAAGAATACTTTTTCCAAGCGATTCACTTGGAGAACTTTTATTGTTTTAGCCATTATATCTTTGGTTTTCTTTTGGGCTGGGAATAATATCATTTACTTTTTTGATGAAAATTACGATTCAGAAGCTGTTCGAGGGCTTGGGGTTTCTCTGAAAATTTTGTCCTTGCTCCTAATAGCAATTATAACCTTTTTTGTGATTGACTACTTTGCAATCTCCAAGACAAAAAAAGAAAGCATCAATCGAGTGGAGGAATTCTTAAACCAAATCGAGAAGGAACGGAGCGAGTTGGAACGGGAGTTGAACCAATTAACTCAATCCTACAATGCAATCAATAGTGAAATCCAAAATTTGAACGAGGAGTTGAAAAAATCAAGAAACAAAAAGGAAGAAATCGATATTGCCTTGAATGTCGATTTCGTAGAGTAAAACGAAAATACCACAAGATTGAATACAAAAAGCAAAAAAGTGTTTGAATATCCGATGTTTTGTAACTTTTAAATATTTTTTTCATAATTTAGAGATTTTGAAAACATATTCAATTTGTTAGACAAATGGTCGAGGTTATATGGGTTTTTTCAGTTATCTCCGTTCTTCAATTTTAAGCAAAATAGTAATGGCAATAACAGGGGCAATTTTAGTGCTCTATGTTATTGTCCATACTGCAGGGAATTTGCTAATTTACTTTGGCAAGGACACTCTAAACTCCTACTCGGCTTTCTTGCACAGTTTGGGTCCCATACTTTGGATAATAAGAGTAGTGCTAATTTTGTCGGCGATATTACACATCATCACATCGATAAAGCTAAAATTCGAGAACTGGGGCGCCAAACCCACAAAATACGCGGTGAAAAAGTATCTTAAAGCAAAGTTCTCTTCGCGCACAATGATTTGGACTGGCTTGATGGTTCTGTGTTTCGTTGTTTATCATTTACTTCACTTCACATTTAGAACCACAAACCCACAACACTACTACCCTGAATTTTACCAACCACATAACGCCGTCAGCTCTGTTATTCTCGAAAGGTTCGATGTTTACCGAATGGTCGTGCTTGGATTTAAAAATCCCCTTATTTCTTTGGTCTACATTGTCGGAGTTATCATAGTTGGCTTTCATCTTGACCATGCGATTCAGAGTATGTTCCAAACTCTCGGGTATAATCAAAAGCATTACTTCCCGACAATTCAAAAATGCAGTACAGGCTTAGCTATTATTATTGTCATTTGTTTAATTTCTATTCCTATTAGCATTTTGTTAGGTTTGGTTGGAGGTGGAATATGATACTTGATGGAAAAGTTCCTTCGGGACGAATAGAGGAAAAATGGGACAAGCATCGTTTCGAGATGAAGCTTGTTAGCCCTGCAAACAAAAGAAAGTACAAAATTTTAATTGTTGGAACAGGGCTTGCTGGCGCTTCTGCCGCAGCTTCCTTAGCTGAATTGGGTTATAACGTTGAAGTCTTCACCTACCACGATAGCCCACGCCGGGCGCATAGCATCGCTGCCCAAGGGGGTATCAACGCTGCAAAGAACTACCCGAACGACGGAGACAGCATCTGGCGACTCTTTTACGATACTGTCAAAGGGGGAGACTTCAGAGCCCGAGAAGCTAATGTTTACCGACTGGCTCAGGTAAGCAACAATATCATCGACCAATGCGTTGCCCAAGGTGTTCCCTTTGCACGCGAATATAGCGGATATTTGGCAAATCGTTCATTTGGCGGGGCACAACTTTCTCGTACTTTTTACGCTCGTGGGCAAACAGGACAGCAACTTCTTTTAGGAGCCTATTCAGCAATGATGCGTCAAGTTGGATTGAAAAAAATCATCTTACATACACGAACCGAAATGCTCGACCTTGTGGTAATCGATGGCGTCGCCAGAGGAATTGTTACAAGAAATCTCTTGAACGGAAAAATAGAATCATTTGTTGGGGATGCAGTTGTTCTTGCAACTGGTGGCTATTCAAATGTATTCTTCCTATCAACAAACGCCCAAGCTTGCAACGTAACAGCCACATACAGAGCATATAAACGAGGCGCTTTCTTTGCTAACCCAGCGTTTACCCAAATCCACCCAACTTGCATCCCGCAGAGTGGCGAACACCAGTCGAAATTGACTCTTATGAGTGAATCGCTACGAAACGACGGAAGAGTGTGGGTACCGAAAAATCCAGGCGACAAACGCGACCCAAGAGATATACCCGAAGATGAACGGGATTATTTCCTTGAAAGAATGTATCCAAGCTATGGCAACCTTGCACCTCGCGATATTGCTTCTCGCGCTGCAAAACGAGTTTGCGACGAAGGTCGCGGTGTTGGTCCAACAGGAAACGGAGTTTATTTGGACTTTGCCGATGCAATTAAACGACTGGGCAAAAAAGTAATTGAAGAACGATACGGAAACTTATTCGAAATGTATGAAAGAATCACAGGCGACAATCCTTACGAAACACCAATGCGAATTTACCCAGCCCCCCACTACACAATGGGAGGTCTTTGGGTCGATTACAATCTAATGAGCAATTTGCCCGGCTTGCATGTTATCGGCGAAGCAAACTTTTCGGACCACGGTGCAAATAGGCTTGGTGCAAGTGCTCTTATGCAAGGGCTTGCCGACGGATACTTTATCCTTCCATACACCATTGGCCATTACTTTGCAACAACAAAACTGGAAAAAGTTACTACCGACCACCCAGAATTCAAAAAAGTGGAAAAAGAGGTTGAGGAACGAATTAAAAAGATAATGTCGATAAATGGAAAGAAAACCCCAACTCAATTCCATCGCGAACTTGGCAAAATAATGTGGAACTATTGCGGAATGTCGAGAAACGAACAAGGGTTGAAAACCGCTTTGGAGTTGGTACCAAAGTTAAGAGAAGAATTTTGGCAAAATTTGACTATGGTTGGTGAAGAAGGCGACTTGAATATTGTTTTGGAAAAAGCACTTCGCGTTGCCGATTTCCTTGAATTTGCTGAACTAATGCTCTGGGACGCTTTGGAACGAAATGAATCCTGCGGTGGACACTTCCGAGAAGAACATCAGTATCCCGATGGCGAAGCCAAACGCGACGACGAAAACTTCTGCCACGTCGCTGCTTGGGAATTTACTGGTGTTGGTAACAAACCTATCCGCCATATTGAACCTCTTGTTTTCGAGTATGTTCCACTAACTGTTAGGAGTTACAAATAATGAAAATCACATTACATATATGGAGGCAAAAAAATTCAAACGATAAGGGACATTTCGAAACATATCATTTAGATAATGTTATCGAGGATATGTCGTTCCTCGAAATGTTGGACGTACTCAACGAGAAATTAGTAGCCGAGGGCAAAGAGCCTGTTGCTTTCGACCACGACTGCCGCGAAGGAATCTGCGGTGCTTGTTCATTGACCATCAACGGCATTCCTCACGGTCCCGAAAAGAATACAACAACCTGCCAGCTCCATATGCGAAAGTTCAAAGATGGAGATGAAATTTGGGTCGAACCTTTCCGCGCTCGTGCCTTCCCAGTGATTAAGGATCTAATTGTAGACCGTTCGGCATTCGATAGGATAATTCAGGCTGGTGGGTTCATTAGCGTTAATACGGGTCAAGCTCCCGAAGCCAACTCCATCCTTGTTCCAAAGCAAAACGCCGACAATGCAATGGACGCAGCCCAATGCATTGGTTGCGGAGCTTGCGTTGCAGCCTGCCCCAATGGAGCTGCAATGCTTTTTGTGGCTGCAAAAGTAAGCCATTTTGCTTATCTACCTCAAGGCCAGCCGGAACGAAAACGGCGGGTCCTCGCTATGGTCGAACAAATGCAAAAAGAAGGCTTCGGGAATTGCAGTAACTTTTATGAATGTGGAGCCGCTTGCCCCAAAGGTATTTCTGTTCGCTTTATTGCCCTGATGAATCGCGATTACTTAAAGGCTTCCTATTCCGAAGAAAAACTCGAATTCGCCGAGAAAGAATAAACTCTTTTCGAACATTTTGAAAGGAACATAGAATCGTCTGTATTCTATGTTCCTTTGTTTTTTTTACTTTTGTATTTATTATGGATGAGTTTTCAAATAAACTTATAGACTTTTTTAACTTTTTAAGAGAAAACTACGGCGAGACCATCATCGTAGATACTAATTACACTCAAAACTTTGGGTCTCAAAGCTTTGCCGAGCCACAAGATTCTTTAGAAAATTACTCTGCCACACTTTCGCATTCCATCGACATTTTCTCATCGGAAAACGATTGGTTCCGTTCAAAAAACTTAGAGGAATTAGAGCAAAAAATTAAACATTGCACAAAATGCAGTCTTGGAAAAACCCGAACAAATTTCGTTTTTGGAAGTGGAAACCCTAACGCCGATATTATGTTTATCGGCGAGGCACCGGGAGCCGACGAAGACCTTCAAGGCTTGCCCTTTGTTGGTCGCGCTGGTCAATTATTGAATAAGCTTTTAAAGGTTGTGGGCTTAGAGAGAGAAGAAGTTTATATTTGCAACATATTGAAATGTCGCCCTCCGAACAACAGAAAACCATTACCTTCGGAAATAGAACTTTGCAAGCCGTATCTACTTAAACAAATCGAATTAGTCAAACCAAAGGTTATTGTTGCACTTGGTTCAACTGCAATCGAAGGCTTATTGAATTTGAAGAAAAAAATGGGCGAACTTCGCGGGAAAATTATTCATTTCAATAAAATCCCTGTAATAATTACCTATCATCCAGCAGCCCTACTCAGAAATCCCAATTGGGAGGCAGATTTCATCGAAGATTTAAAATTGCTTTTCAAACATTTTCCAGAACTAACAAAAAAGAAAGGTAAAAAATGAACATAGGTGTAATTTTTGGTGGTATTTCTACCGAACGAGACATTTCAATCAAAAGCGGAATCGCTGTGTATAATGCCTTGAAACAACTTAATTACAATGCTATTCTGGTCGACCCAGCACTTGGCAAAGATGGATTTCTTCATTCGGTCGAGGAAGCCGAAAACCTTCCCAAATATGCAGAATTAGACGCGCAAATTCATAACAAACAGAAGTATCTGGAATGTATCTCGTCCTCTAACCTCAATGAGATTAATCTCGCCTTTATCGTCCTGCACGGGAAATATGGCGAAGATGGCACCATTCAAACATTACTGGATTTTAAAGATATTCCATACACTGGAAGTAAGCCCAAAGCCCATTCAATTGGCTTGGACAAAAACCTTAGCAAATTACTTTTTTCATCAGTGCGAATTCCTACACCCCGTTGGACAGTTGTGCGGAAAGAAGATGCCGAAAATTTCGAATTAGCCGAAGAACTGCGTGACGAATTTGGGAAAAAGATGGTCATAAAACCAAACGACCAAGGCTCAACCATTGGAGTGACAATTGTTACCGATGGAAACCTTGATGAAATTCATAATGGAGTGAAATTGGCATTAAGTTTCTCCGACCTTGTCATTGTCGAAGAATACATCGAAGGGAGAGAAATCACCGTTGGTATTATAGGCAACGAAGCACTGCCCGTTATCGAGATCGTCCCACAGAGCGGATTTTACGATTTTGAACACAAGTACACTCGTGGCAAAACTGAATACATCTGCCCAGCGGAAATACCAGACGATGTTGCCAGTTTCACCCAAGAATTGGCTTTGATGGCATACAATATCATTGGAGCCGAAGGCTTCGCCCGAGTCGACTTCCGGCTAAACGAGGACAACCAACCGTTCATTCTGGAAGTCAACACAACCCCGGGTTTCACAGAAACATCTCTTGTACCTAAGGCTGCAAAAGCCATAGGTATCGAGTTCCCCGAACTTTGCCAGAGAATAATTAACGAAGCATTGAAAAAGGAAGATTAAAACTGATTTACCCTACTTTTCTATAATCAATTTCTGAACCCAAAACACTATGGGGAATCAAGTAAACTACGACCATAACAATTGATGAGATAATTGCCCATTTGTAATTCGCGGGATTTTTCTTCAACTGTATTAATGCGATAATCCAGAAAATTAGCGAAATCAATGTTTTATTATCAGTTAAGTCGTGACCAAAGGGCCAACCAGACCAGAAAACTCCAAAAGCATAATGCTGGACAAGCGGCCCGAAAATTCCACCGCCAATAAACAACAGTATAAGCGTCCAAAGAGCCAATTTAAAAACATTCTTACGAACAAAAACAGCTTCGATAAATGTTCTGACACCAAAAACCATCGAAAAGAACATAAAGAAAATATGAGGAATTAAGACAAAAGGCGGAACATCGCCTTTGAACCTGATAATAACAGGTTCATCAGTCAAATTGTATTCCTTCCCTTTTTCGTCTTGCAAAACGATTTTATACATTATCTTCCCTGCAGCAGGCTGACGCGGAATCACCGCGACTAACTTTTCCGATGCATATTCCATTGGTTTGGATGTCCAATCGTCAAAACTGGGATGCCTTCGGTAAACCAAAATGCCTTTAAGATTTTTGTTGCTTGTCTCAATTTCTATTCGTGCATCGGAAGTATTTGTCCAAGACCGCGGAAGAGTATATTTAATCTTCTCGTTTCCAACGACAACGCTACCCGACTTTGGATAAGTTGGACCCGTCATCCTTTGGTAAGCTGCCAAAGCAATCATTATCAAAATTGAAAGAATCCAAAATAAAATACTTTTGACCATATTGACACAGACTATTGTTGAACAAGTTTTTCTGCTTCACCAAACAAGTTTTGTACTTTGCCAATAATTGTATCTTGCAGAAGCAAAGTCGAAAAATACCCAGAATCGCCAAAAAGAATATATCCCAGAGTCGCTTTAATTTCGCTTTTTATTTTGTAATATTCTTCATCGAAATATTTTTCCAAATAACTATTCGTTTGCATAAGATATTGTTTAAAAGAAAACATCACCCTATCAGAAACTTCAAATTTAAACAAAAAATTTTGAAAATTAAGTTTAGATATTTCTAAATAATTTTGTTGGTTATCGAAAAAATATCTCAATACAAAATCATTGAGCAAGCCATTGTTTTTTAATTTATTCAAATATGGAGGCAATGTGTCATATTGGAAGAAGTAGTCGGGAACAACAGCCCCACCACCAAACAAAGCCCTGCCCTTTTTTGTGTAATAAATTGGCAAATTTGTCGCTCCGCCAGTTTTTTTGATTAATTCCTCAATCATTTCTTTTTGTTCTTTGCCCAGCGTCAAGTCGGCAAACGCTCCGAGGTCAACATTTTCGACTTCGGGCTTTTGTATATTTCTGCCCAATGGTGAAACATATTCCCCTGTAGTCAAGCGAAAAGCAGAGCCATCCTTGAATTCCCAAGTCCGTTGCACCAAGCCTTTGCCAAAGGTTCTTTCTCCAACAACAATTCCACGGTCGTTGTCTTGCATTGCCGAGGCAAATATCTCGCTCGCAGAAGCAGAATTCTTATCGACTAAAACAATCAAAGGATATCTTTTATATTTCCCATCTTTTTCGCAAATATAAACTTTGCGATGAACCTCGCGACCCGAGACTACAACGATTGTATCCCCCTTCTTCAAAAACAACTCAACAAGTTTCACTGTCTCGTCCAGATAGCCACCCTGATTGCCTCGCAGGTCAATTATAAATCGTTTACAACCTATTTTAACTAAACTATCGAAAGCTCGTGAAAATTCAGAGAAAGTTGAAAGCGAAAATCGGGTTAGTTTTAATAAGCCAACGCTGGTTCCTTTGAATTCAACCGAAACTACAACAGAAGGTATTTGAGTTTCAGCAATTGGCACTTCGACTTCTTTTAAAAATCCTCCTCTTTTAATTGTAAGAATGCACTTTTTGTTCTGAGATTCAGAAATTTTTCTATATGCACTTTGTGCATCTTTCCCAACAAAATATTCGTGATTTATATAAATTATGCGGTCTCCAACGGTTAAACCGACAGAATCAGCAGGGCTTCCTTTTAAGACATTAAAAACCATTAAAGAATCGCCTCGACGGAAAAACTGGACGCCAATGCCTTCGCCAGAGCCTTTGAAAGCATCTTTTATTTTCTCGTATTGCGATGCATTAAAATAGGTAGAGAACTTATCCAAAGATTGCAACAAAGAGTTAAAAGCATTTTCTGAGATTTTACTTATATCGATAATCTCTTTGTAATAATTTGCCGAAACTACTTCTAAGATATTTTTAAACTTTTGAACTTGGATTTCAATTACATTTTCTAAAGAATCATTCTTTGCATACGAAAACGACCAAATTAATGGCAAGAGAATTAGAAATAAAATTTTCTTCATCAAAAATACCTTTTAACAATATCGAAAAAGATATGGCTCCAAATGTCAAATTTGCTTTCCGAAGATATAATATACTTTTCGAAGGTATGCTTGATACTTTTATTATTCAGGATTTGACTAAGTTGAGTGGCTTGCGAAACCGAAAAATCATCCTTTTCATCAACACAAAGATAGATATGCTTACGAGTTCGAAGATGAATCAGCCAATATTCCTCTTCGAGCTTTGGAAGAAAATCCAGTGGGGAATTAAAGTAGCAATTGGTGTCGAAATAATCCCCACAAAGCCTACGAATATCGAAAAATGCATCGATTAGAATGGTACCATAAAATAAATCGGGATGGCGGAAAAATGAATTACCAGCGAAGTATCCCGATTCACCACACCCAAATGTTATTATAGGTGTTGGGCTTCCTGCCATCTTAAAAATCTTTGGCAAAACTTCATCGACCAAGAAGGAATTGTATTTAAAATGCAAGCCCGAACGCTCTTCCAAACTTTTATCACCATTCTTCCAAATCCTATTTTCAATCGTTGGAACATATACAATTCGGAAAATCCCATTCTTTATGTAATCCGAAACCCCTTCGACAAATCGGCAATCGACTTGCTCATCGTATTCATCCCCAACCAAAGGAAAAGCAAGAAGAATAAACCCATAAGAGCCAAAAATTGTTAGCTTTGTTTCTCGNTCCAAATTTTGGCTCTCGAACACAATCTCTTTTCTAAATTCTTCCATTGTTTTCACCTATTTCTAAAATCTATTTTTGATTATAAAACTCATCAAAAATCGATTTATTTTCCTGTTTATTGTTCAGACTTAAATAATTCACAACATATTTAGAAATAATGTCAAATTCCAAATTAATCGACTCGCCTACTTTTTTATATTTTAAATTGGTACGTTCAAATGTAAATGGAATAACAGACACCGAAAAAATATTTTGTTGCACATCAACAACCGTTAAACTAATCCCATCGATTGCAATTGAGCCTTTTGGAACTAAATATTGCCTAAAATCATTTGGAAACGAAACAAAGAACATTCTGCTAATCCCAACTGGAACAATCCTATTGATTTTCCCGATTGTATCTATATGCCCTTGAACGATATGACCATCAATTCGGTCGGAAAATTTCCTTGCCCTTTCCAGATTCACAAAGCTCGAAACATTCAACTCGCCCAAATTACTTCTGCGAATAGTTTCTTCAACGGCATCTACTTCGAAGAACTTTTCCCCGAAATTAACAACAGTTAAACAGGCACCATTGACAGAAATCGAAGCCCCAAGTTCCATACCATCAATAATTTTTTCTGCCGAAATTTTAAACCGAACTGCTTCGCCCCGTCGCTGTATCGAAAGAATTTTGCCAACTTCGTCAATTATTCCAGCAAACATCGACTTTATTCCTTTAAAATGTAAATATCTTTTAAATTCCTTCCATACTCAGCAAAATCCAAGCCAAAACCAATCACAAATTTATCGGGAATTTCAAAACCACAATACTTAATACTTAAATTGAATTTCAATTTCTCTTTCTTCAAGAGAAGCACAGCCAATTCTACCGAACTTGGCTCAAATTTAGCTAATTCATCCATTATCGTTTTAATCGTAAGTCCAGTGTCGATAATATCCTCGACCACAACAATGTCCTTTCCACCAAAATTTCTATTAGTTAAAAATAAATTAACTTTACCCGAACTTTCGAGTCGGTTTCCGTAGCTTTCCGCTTTCAAAATTTCAACGAAAATCGGCTGAGAAACATTTTGCATCAATTCCGAAGCAAAAAAAATTGCCCCTTTTAGAACTACTAAAAACACTGGATTTTTGCCCTTGTAATCTCTTTCAATTTCCGACGCTAATTCCCTTATTCTTTTCCGTATCACATTATTAGAAAGATACGGAAAAAAAACTTTACCATCGATATTCACAAGTTCTTTTTCAAAAACTGCTGTCATTTTCATTCNAATTTAACTTTTTTATCACTCCTTTTAAAACTCTTTTAGTTCTTTTGGTAACCTTGAATCTCTCGGATATTCTCAACCCACCAACCCAAAAGATTTCACCATTGGAAACAAACAAAGGATATTCCTCTTTCCGAAACACAGGCACTTTCTGATTCACAAAGAAATCGCTCAGTTTTATCGATTTTTTCATTCCAAGCGGAACGAATCTATCGCTTTCTTTCCAAGTTCGAACAACTATATTTTCAGCAACCTTATCGTAATCGAAAAATTCAACGTTTGGGTCTGGGTCAATTCTAAACTCAATCGTAGGAACTTCAGTGAGTTCGATAACAGAATCGAACCAAACGAAATGCCCAGTCTTTTTTATCACTATCTCTTTTTGCTTCGATTTAATAATTTCCCGCTGAATGAAAAATATCTTATCACGATTCTTAAAAGCAAACAAATTTTTTTGCAACGAAACCACCTTGCCCGGATTTGCGTTAAATAGTTTTTTCAACTCTTGTATCTTCCCAAAAGATAAAAGTTCATCGAAATTCTTTCTTACAATTTCCTGAAGCAACTCTCCAATAAGGAAATCATCAAAATGTTGTAGACCTTGCAATTGCAGCTCTATCTCTTTTGAGTTTCTTTCGATAACAAACCTATCATATAGGCTCTGAATCTGATTCGACACAATTCGTTGAACTTCCCGAGCCAGTTTTGCTGTTCGATTCAAATTTTCTAAGATATTGGGATTAAAATCTTTTTGCAGAAGTGGAATTAACTGCAAACGAATTCGATTTCGAACATATTGCAATGATTGATTCGAAGAATCTTCCCGCCAAGTCAGATTCCGCGTAATTGCATAATTCTGAATTTCTTCGCGTGTAAAATTCAAAAATGGTCTAATCAAATACAAACCTTTTGAAATTTCGTTCTTCTCGGCAATACCACGCAATCCAGCAATTCCAGTTCCACGGAATAAATTAAACAAAACGGTTTCTGCCTGGTCGTTGGCATTGTGTGCAGTGGCAATATATTTCGCCGAAAAAGATTGGCTTGCCCTTCGGAAAAAATCGTATCGAACAATTCGAGCCCCCTCTGCAAGATTCAACGAATGCTTTTCGGCAAATTCCTTGACATTTGTTCTTTGGAGAAAAAGCAACAATGCATACTTTTCGGCAAGTTCCTTCACCAATTCTTCGTCAGCATCCGATTCCTCACCTCTTAATAAATGATTTAGGTGGGCAATTGCTATTTCAAATGGAATATAATGTCTTGTGCAATACAAAGCGTCCAGAAGTGCAACAGAATCCACTCCCCCACTGACCCCAACCAAAATTTTCGAATTAGGCTCGATGAGCAAATTATCTTTTAAGTTCCTAATAAACTTTTGAATAAAAGGATTCCCTGCAAAGTTTATTGCAAAAGAGCCTAACTCCTTCGTTATGTTTTGAGGGAAAATTTTAATGATTTTCTTTTCCGACGGTAAATTTGGAAATCCCTTCAATATAAACAACTTTATTAATGCATCAACACAACAGGCAAACTTCGCATTAAATTATTAAACTTAATACGAACGAAATAAATTCCCTGAATAAGGTTATCGAATGTCAAATCGAATTTTACCTGACCAGCAAAAACTTTCTGTGTTGGGAAAATAGTTTGTATCTTCCTGCCTAATATGTCAATCAATTCAACTTCCAGAGTTCCGGGGCAATAAATCGTTAAATACAACGAAGAACTGCCCGAAGTTGGATTTGGGCTTACATTAGCATCGAATTGCTCTGCGGAAGTAAACCAATCATTCACCCAGTCGACGCTTGCATCCAGCCTCAAATTGTCGATATACCAACCATCCTTGTTTTTTAATGGATTTGAAGTCAGAGTAAATTTAATCAAAACTGTATCGTTTTCGAAATCAGCCAAACTTCGATGCTCGGTAAACCACTGACTTTGGGAAACATTATCTTTAAAGCCCGCCGACCTTCTCATATCGATAAATGCAATATCCTTCCAACTTCGACCAAAATCCCGAGAAATACTAATTATACCCGCATCACCTGAGCTATCGATGATTGCAATCTCTTCGAAGCTTAAAGTCAAATTTGGTGCTTTGACAACAACAGGAGCGAAAATAACGAAATTGTCGGACTTTGGCTTGTAATCACCATTTGGAGAATCTGTCAACGAATTTGGAGGCGAAACAAAAGCCACATTTGTTAAGCCCCAAGTTCCAGTAGTGCCTTGAGTATAGTAAGGGGTCAAATTATTTATATCATCAAAATTCTCATTTAAAGTGCTCAAAGGAGCACCAGAATAAGCAAGAAGCTCATTTGAAAACTCACTCGGGATCAATTTGTCTCCTCGCTTCCCAACTGCCCGAATTTTGATTTTGTAAAACTTTTTGGTTGGCACAGGAATAACCGCCGTTTGAACCTCACCAACGGTCAAATTACTTTTATCGATAGAATAAACTTTTGTTGTATCGGCAAAAACTTCCAAAGCCTCATAATCGTGGAAGTATGAACTGTCGATATGTGTTGATGGATACCTCCAAGTCAAAAGTATTCCGTTTTCGTTTGGTTTAGCCGAGATAATCTCGGGAGGTAGTGGTTGCAATGCACCACCAGCAACCCCTGAAATAGATACAAACGGACTTTCTAAGCCTGTCTCATCAACAGTTTTTAAATTGAAAGTAAAATATTCGCCATCAACAAGATTTTCATAGGTATAAGTTTCGACACCTTTGTTAACTTCAGCAATCTTCGTGTTATCCTTGTAAATATGAATCTTGAAATTTCCAAGGGCACCGCCCAACTGATTTTCTTTAGGGTCTTTCCATTTCAAAACAATTTTATTTGGTTCCTTATATGAATTAATGTAATTCAAACTATCAGGGGGTTTAGGTGCTGTCGTTAAAATAGCCACATATGCATTGTTAGAATAAAAAGTACCTCTTGGATTATTAGGCATCCAGAAGCAAGGCATAATTTTGCCATCGAATGCTATCATCGAAAGATAATCGCCCCAATAGCGGCCAAGAGAAGCTCCACCAGCATCTATCACAGCGTTTGCGTGGTCAAGATACCAAGATTCTGGGGTAACACGAATGCTTTTCCAAGTCTTACCCTCGTCGAAAGACACCGAAACAAACAAATCAACTGCTTTATTTTGGGCGTCCATTTGTGAAGAATAATAAGCCACTGCTAAAATTTTCGTTTTTGGGTCGTATGCCACTGCCGAGAAAAACATATCATTGCCATAAGGATTATCATCCACTTTAATCTTACTCGTCCAAGTTTCACCGCCGTCGGTTGATTTTGCAAGATAAATCCCATATTTACTTTTATCGTCTTTGCCCGCTTGAACAATGAAAAGTTTATTTGGATTATCGCCAAAACAAATGTATGGATGCGATGAAACACGCATATTCCCCTTGTTTGGCAATGCCATACGAAGATTAACTTTTTCCCCAATAGTAACAACAGTTTGAGCGACTTTTGGACTTGTCCAGGCCCAACTTACTCCACCATTTGTGGATTTTTGGACCATAATGCTCGTATAATTGTTGTTTTTGTTTTCCCAAACAACATACAAAGTCCCATCAGATGCAACAATTGGCATTGGCGATTGAACGCCACCCATTCCGATGCTTCCGGGAACCTTTACTACTGGGGCAAAATCTTCACCATTAGCTGAATAGGAAAAGCCTATCGTTGAACCTTGGCTTGGCGAAATCAAATACCAAGTGACGTAGACACGGTCCTTAAATGGCGAATTTGGATTAGCATCGCAAGCAATAAATGGCTTGTCGTGTGAATCTTGCGAAGCTCCACCACCAACAGAGAGAGCAACAGGAATAGGTTGGCTCCAAGTAGCACCATTATCGGTCGATTTATTAACAAACACGCCGCCATCTTCAATATTACCCTCATTTGATACTTGCGTAAAGATGTATGAATAATACAGCGTGCCTTTTGAATCGAACGCCAAGCCGGGGTCAACATTTGTCATTCCGCCATTGGTTGGCGTTGGAACAAACACATCAGCATTTGGCGGGGTTAAAGATGTATTCCAGGTTTGACCTCCGTCCGTGGAATAATATGCCGCCATTCGATATCTACTGGCAGGTGAATTATACTGCATATCGTTTGCTGCAGCCACAATGACATTGGGATTGAGTGGGTGCCGGGTTATAAAAGTTTCGGATTGACCACCAACAGACTTAACAATATTGATGATTTGAATACCTGATGAAGTTAAAATTCTTTCTGGACCCTTTTCGAGTTTATCCAAAGGTATTTCTTTGGGTTTGAAAACATCGTTGTAAGAGCTCAACACAGACTTTTCGGCATCAAAAATTGGTGGTAACATCCTATACTCAAGTTGTGAAAAAAGTAAATATGGTACTAACCAAATCAACAAAAACAAACACTTTTTCATTTTTCAACTCATACAAAAAATAACATAACAACAAAACCAAAATTAATAAAAATTAAGGATTACGGAGGGTAGCTTGACCAAAAAGCTCCTGAGCGGGGATTCGAACCCCGGACCCCCTGATTAACAGTCAGGTGCTCTAACCAGCTGAGCTACTCAGGAATAAAATCAAATACAAAATTAATAGAATTTTCAAAAATAACCAAATAAAAATACCAGAAAATGTTCAAAATTTTTTAGAAATTATAACGAATTAAAAAGTAAAAGTTTGCCATAAATCTATCAATTTTAGATAATCCTCTGTGGTATTCAAATTAAAAAATAACTCTTCTTTATAGAAAGGTAGGTTTTCGGGGTGAATAATTTCAACATCTATTGTTTTCAAAAAGGTATGGAAAGACTTATCGCTAAAGTCGTTGCTTGATAAAAAATTTTCTACATTTGGTAAAATACTTTTAGAATAGATACCAACCAATGGTTGATGGAATCCCCCAGCTTGACAAAAAACAACAGGTTTTGCAGTAGGATAATCAAGAATGTACTCAATCATCTCTTTTGAAATAAATGGAAGGTCGCAGGCCAAAACAAATATTCTTTCGGACTTGGAATGAATTAATGCCGAGTGTATCCCAGCCAAAGGTCCTTTCCATTTGTAAATATCTTCGTACAAAGGAATGTTCAGAAATTTATATTCATCGGGTGTGTTCGTAATAATTATTACTTCCGAGAAAATCGATTTCATTAAATCGACAAGGCGTTCGATAATTGTTTGATTTCCTAATTTCAAAAAAGATTTGTTCACTCCCATACGGGAACTTTTCCCACCGGCGAGAATTACTCCTGTTATATGAGAATGCATTTCACTCTTTCTCCTTTTTTCGGATTCAATTTATCTTCTTCAATTTCAATTAAACAATTTGCGCGACCCATTTCAACAAGATTGCCGGATGACTGAGAAAACTCAGAGATGACTTTCCATTCGCCATTTTCTTCAAATAATATTCCTCGCAAAAAATGCCGCTTTCCATCTTTTTTCTTTAAATCATTCTGCAAAGTTGCTGTTACACTTTTCATTTCATTTTGTCTGAATAAGAAATTAATAGCTGGCTTTATGAATACATAGAAACTTACAAGCGAAGAAACTGGATTACCGGGCAGACCAAATACTAAAATTCTTCTTTCATCTTTTTCATACGATCCGAAGTAAATCGGTTTACCGGGTTTGATGTTTACTTTCCAAAATTTTTCTTTCACGCCTTGCTCCTCAAAAACTTCCTTTAGAAAATCATATTTGCCGACTGATACTCCACCGGTTGTGATAAGTAAATCAATATCCAATGCTAAAGCTGATTTAATTTTTTCTGTAACTATTTTTTTGTCATCATTTACGAAACCAAGATTGATGACCATGTGATTCATTTCTTTCATTGCAGCATAAAGAGAATAATTGTTTGATACCCGAAGTTTATCATCAAGCGGTTTCTCATTGATTGGAATCAGTTCATCGCCGGTTGCAAGAATCGCAGTTTTGAGTTTAGAATAAACTTTTACTTTTTCTTTTCCGCAGCTTGCAAGAACTGCGATAGTCTTTGCATCAATTTTTGTGAAGCAATAAACTGCAATTTCATTTTTTCTTAAATCATTCCCTTGTTTGCGAATATTCATTCCTTTTTTGAAAAAAGCATCTTGCTTCAGGGAAAGAACATTGCCATTCACCTCTACATCTTCAATTGGAATAATTGTATCGGCATTCGGTGGAAGCTTACTTCCGGTTGTAATAAGTACTGCATCGTTCTCAGTTAAAGTGAATGAGGAATAATTTCCGGCTGATATTTCGCCAATTATTTTCCATTGAGTTCTTTCTGAAAATTTAATTGCATAGCCATCTACCGCTGAATTATCGAATGGAGGTAAATCTACATCAGCAATTACATCTTCAGCAAGTATGCGATTGAATGATTCAAGCAAATCAACTTCTTCAGTGTGAAGAGTTAATTTTTCAAATTCGCTTTTAATTATTTCAAGTGCTTCGTTATAGTTTATCATATTTCTCCTTTGTGTTCTTTGTGACTACCTTTGTGCCCTTCGTGGTTAATTTTTTACCACAAAGGTACACGAAGTTTATCACTAAGGTACACTAAGTATTTTAATTTCATCACCTACGAATATTTCTCCGCCACGAACTACCTTTGCAAAAATTCCTTCTCGCGGCATAACGCAATCCCCAACTTTGTAAAAGATCGCACACTTGCTGTGACATTCTTTTCCAATCTGCGTTATCTCCAGTTCAGCTTCTTTTCCTATTTTCATTCGTGTACCGACCTCTAAGTCCGGCAATTCAAGAAATTCTGTTGTAATGTTTTCAGCAAATGCGCCGGGACGAAGATTTGGCAATCCTTTCTCACGCATTTTATCAATGCTTTCGAGCGCAAGAAAACTAACTTGTCTGTGCCAGTTGCCAGCGTGAACATCCCCTTCAATTCCAAAGTTTTCTATCAACTTTGCTGATTGAACATTTGTCTTTGGTATTCCCTTTTTCTTGCTGATGGATATTGCAACAACTTTGCCGATTACATTTTTAGTTTCAACTTTTAAGGGTAATTCTTTTGTCTCTATGTTATTCATAAATATTCCTTCTCTTTGTTTCTCTATGAATTCTCTGCGGCTCGACGTGTAATTATTCTTATTACACGGAAAAACACGGAGAACCACTGAGTTATTTAATAAAATAGTTTCCACTTTTTCCTCCGGTTTTACTTAACAATTTAATTTCACTGATGATCATTGACTTATCAATCGCTTTACACATATCATAGACAGTCAATGCAGCAACCGAAACGGCAGTTAATGCCTCCATTTCAATTCCCGTCTGTGCAGTAGTTTTTGCAAAGGATTTTATTTCGACAGTTTTCTTTTGGGAATTCAATTTCAATTCAACATCAATTTTAGATATAAAGATATTATGGCAAAGTGGAATTAATTCACTCGTTTTCTTTGCGGCTTGAATGCCGGCAAACTTTGCAATTGAAAGCACATCGCCTTTCTTTACTGAATTGTTTTTGATTGCGTTAAAAACTTCTTTTGATACTTTTACTTCGGCGTACGCTTCGGCTGTTCGTGTTGATATTTCTTTTACAGAAACATCAACCATTTCTGCTTTGCCTTTACTGTTAATGTGTGATAATTTTTTCTTCATCCGCCTATACTCATCATATTGTTTTGATTTAGTTTTAACAATTCATCGACACTCGGATGCTTTAACCATTTTGATTGCAATGAATTTTTTATAAACTCAATAATCATATCATCTGATATAGTTTCATCGGCTAATAAAGATTTTAAACTCAAATCTGATGGATTTGAAAAGAGACAATTTTTTATTTGTCCAGCTGCTGTGATGCGAAGACGATTACAACTATCACAGAAATGATCTGATATAGAACTGATAAATCCAACTTTCAAATTTGAGCTATTGACAAAATAATCTTTGGAAACTTTCCCATCGCTTTGAATTTCTGTTAAGGAAAACTTTTCTTCTATTCTGCTTTTCATTTCTTTCCAGCTTAAAAATTTCGAGTCATCCCATTGGTTACCGGTGAATGGCATATACTCAATAAATCTTAGTGTGATTGGATATGTTTTGAAATACTCAACGAAATCACTCAGCTCATCATCATTAATATTTTTGATAACGACCACATTCACTTTTACTGATCTGAATTTCATCGAAACTGCTTTTTGAATTGCTGTGAGTGTCTCATCAAGATAATTTCTGCCGGTAATTGCAATAAATTTAGTTTTATTCAAAGTGTCGAGACTAATATTCAATCTCTCAACACCAAAGTTGAGGAGCGAATCAAGTTTATCAAGCAGATGAGTTCCGTTAGTTGTAATTCCGATTTCAAAATCATATTGATTTTTAAGTGATGAAGTCATTTCAAAAAATTTCATCACATCTTTTCTAATGAGTGGTTCACCGCCTGTAAATCGGATTTTTTTTACCTCTAAATCACGAACAAAAATTTTTATCAGTCGAAACAATTCTTCGTAAGTTAAAATTGACTTGTTAGATTCAAATCGTGCAAAAGAATTTGATGGATTGCAGTAAATACAATTCAGATTGCATTTATCAATCAGAGAGATACGAATGTAGTCGTGAATTCGGTTGAAGTTATCTACTAATTTCATATTATTTCTTTTACCACAAAGGAACACCAAGTTCATCCCAAAGGTGCACAAAGCATTCAACTTTGTGAATTTCTTTGTCCTCTTCGTTGTTAATTTCTTTCTTCATAAAATTAAAATTCCAATCACTGTTACAATCAGCACCACATATGCTGGTTGAAATTTGAAAAAATATCAACGTTGCACCAACTGTGAGTAACGAAAATTCCTGTCAACGATTTCCATTCTTACCAGCATTCTGAAACATAATTGCTACAATCATTCCAATAACAGCGTACTTAACTCCGTTGAATGCTTTCGTTACAAGAACATTGTTTTCATAAATGGAATAAACGTAAGTACTTAACAAAATCAATATTGCCGGAGTAAAAATATTCCCAAGATTTGCTGCAACAGCTCCAAGAATTCCGGCAGTTTTATAGCCAGTGTATGTTGCAAACTTTATAGAAATGGCGCCGGGAAATATTTCAACCATTCCAAGTACTTTAAGAAGCTCATCGTGACTTAACCACTGTTGATTTTTAACAACTTCTTTTTCAATCAATGGAATTAATGAATAAGCTCCACCGAAAGAAAAAGAACCAACTTTAACGAAAGCCCAGAAAAGATTTACTAAACTTTCAATCATTTTTTTTCTCAATAATATCATCAATCCAGCTTAATGCAGCCATCATTGAAGGAAGACCGATTGTTGGTAACGAAAGCAGAGCAACTTGTCAAATCTCTTCGGGTGTGCATCCTGCTTCCAACGCTTTTCGAACGTGAGAATGAACAGCACCCTCCAACCTTGCGCCAATCGATATTGCAAGCTTAATCAGCGCCCGAGTCTTTGAATCTAACGGTCCAGCGGTGTGAACAGCATTGCCAAGTGCTTCATATGCTTTTGCAACTTCTGGGTAGTTTTCTATAAAATTTCGATAGTGTTTAGGTAAATCTGCCATTAATCGCTCCTTATAAACAAACATTTTCACAAAAGCAAAATTACTAAATGTAAATCAAAGTTATTCCTTAAAAAACAAATCTTGATATTTTGGATTAAAGACAATGCAGATTAAAAGTTAATCTGCATCGTTAATTTCAGGCTGTTTTCGCTTGGTTTGCTCGAGTTTTGGAACATCCTTCGGTCATAATCCAGAATAAGAATATT
Organism: Bacteroidetes/Chlorobi group bacterium MS-B_bin-24; assembly: GCA_003731685.1. GTDB lineage: Bacteria > Bacteroidota > Ignavibacteria > Kapaibacteriales > UBA2268 > Naka2016. The sequence continues at coordinate 56,814 of RCNO01000004.1, read as the reverse complement.
TCCATTGCCAAAATTATATCCAATACCTGCTATCAGTCTCTGTTCGTTATTGTTATCAATCTCCGTGTTGGGGTCGACAAAGTCGTATCTACCAATAATTCTCCAGTTGTTATCAAGTTTCAGTTCGGCAAAGGCAGAGTAACCACGATATTTAATTGAATTATTTATACTGTCCACCATTTTGCCAAATTGATTCCCTTTTCCATCAAGATACTGCAAAGTAAAAGTAAACTTTTTGTGCTCAAAAGAAAGGAAAACATCGTGAGTAACCCAGGTGGGAGGTGAATTCCTCAACGTATCAATTTCGGGTTGGTTCCCCTTACCAAAAATCCCAAGATATGAGATTTGAAAACCTGGAACAAATTTTGGCAATGGTCGCAAAGTTAATCGACTTTGAAAAACTTTATTTTTATTTTTTTCAAAAGAATGGTAACCACCCCCATTGTAAACACCTAATGCAATACTTCCATATTTGCCGGGAAATTTTTTGTTAACAGTTTTTTGATACTCTTCGTCCATTTTGCCACCCAAAAGGCTTGTAAAAGTAATTCCAAATTCAGCGGAATTGAAAATACCAACCCTTTCGATGAACATTGTTCCTTGCATACGATAAAGGTTAATGTTTTCTTCAAAACAATGCCAAGTATTTTCAACCAAACCAAATTGGATATTCGGTTTAACCAGAAAGGAAATGTCTTTGAAAACAAAATTTGCATAAAGAAATTTTAATAGTGCTTTAAAATCACCAGTTTCATCCTGCCTTGTATCCACAGTCATTCGAAAGCTCAAAAAGTCGAACAAAGAATATCTAAAAGTCAAATAGGAGCGAGAGACGTTGAACTGATTGTTTTGGATTTTTCCATCGGAAAAGCCAATGGAATAGGAAAGGTAACTTAAGTTATTAATCTCAAATGATTTGTTCAGTTCCAAAGAAAACAAAAAATTAGAACCAATAATCCAAAAAACAAAACCAAGCGCTAAAAGGCGAAAATTGAATTTTGAAATTTTCATATCATCTTTCTAATTTTAAAACAAAACTGAATACCTAAAAATTAAATTCATTTTTAAACAACAAACAAAATATAAAAAGGAGCAAGTTAACAAAATATTTGCAAAAACCAAACAAAATATTAACATTTGATTTGCAAAAGTTGCCACTTTCAGGTTCTGATATTTTAAATGCAACAAATTACCTCAATTAACAGAGTTAAAGCATTGCTTAGGATGTATGATTTGAAGAAGCAAGAGAAAAATTTAAATGATTTTCAAGTTTGTTTGAACTTTTTAATTCCAAAATTTATTAATTTTGCATTTGTCCGTTGGGGGTGCTCAATCAGACGATTGGGCTGAGAGGATACCCCTGGAACCTGATCCGGGTAATACCGGCGTAGGGAAACGGACCAAAGCCCTACATTCCAGGTAATTCCTCTTCAACAGCCTCCAAACGGATAGTTTGTATGTTAAACTATTCGTATGGTGCGATATGTTTAAAAAGAGTTTCTTTTTGGCAATTTGCTTTGCGGTAACATTTACCGCATTCGCTTCGGAGGAAGCGAGCGACACACTCAAAAAGTATACGCTCCCGAGCATTACTGTTACTTCCACTCGAGCGATACGCGGCGAAACTCCCGTGCCATTCTCCGAAATCAGTTACTCCCAATTCTCGCACATTTACACAACACAAGATATTCCTCGCCTTCTGAGCCAAATGCCATCGATTATCACATTCTCGCAAAGTGGAAACGACATTGGCTATTCGAATCTTACGATGCGTGGTTTCAATCAACGAAGAATTTCGGTTTTGATTAATGGAATTCCTCAAAATGACCCCGAAGACCACAATGTCTACTGGATTGATTTCCCCGACTTCCTCCCAAATGTTCAGCAAATTCAAATTCAGCGAGGTGCTGGATTGAATAACTATGGACAGGCTGCAATTGGGGGTTCAATCAACTTTAACACGGGGAACTATTTGAATAAGCAAGGTGTAAAAATCTTTTCTGGTATTGGTTGGCAGCAATTTGGTTACGATGACGAAACAAAATATCATCCAAATGTTAGCAAATTTGCTGTTGAATTCTCTTCTGGCTTGATAAATAACTACGCATTCTACGGAAGGCTTTCTAAAATCAATTCGCTTGGCTATCGCAATCACTCTTATGCTCTCTTAAATAGCTACTTCTTTAGTGCATCTCGATTCGACGAGAATCTATCCACCCAAATAAACATATTCGGAGGTCCTTTAACCGACGGTTTGGTCTACAATGGTTTACCCAAAGATTACATCAATGATTACAAGATGAGAAGGTTAAACCTGAGCTATTGGGAATACGATTCGACTGGCAAAATTGTAACATTTTCGGTTGAACGAAGGAAGCAGGAAATTGAAGAATTTTCACAACCGCATTATGAAATCTTGAACGAATGGAAAATTTCCTCATCCTTGCGATTTCTATCGGCTTTATTCTACTACACAGGTGATGGTTATTTCGATTACGATGCAAGCTGGGCAGACACAACTATGCTTCGACTTACATCAGAATATGGATATAGCTTAAATGCGAACCCAACTGGAACAATTTTTCGGGCTTTTGTTGGAAACAAGCAAGGCGGTTGGATTCCTCGAATTGTTTGGACTCACGGCGAAAATGAACTAACAGCAGGTTTGGAACTCAGATTACACCGCTCCGAACACTGGGGAAAGATTCGCTATGCTGAATTATTACCCGAAAATTATGACCCAGACAGCAAAGTTTATTCAAACAACGGAGTGCGAGACATTTTTTCAGCTTTTGCAAGGGAAAAACTCGTATTAAACAAACAACTTTCGCTTTTCTTAGAAGGGCAATTAACTTACCAAAGATACGGTTTGAAAAACGAAGAGGCACGAGACAAGTATGTTTATTTCAAGGACATCAATGGAAACTTGGTTGGTGGAGATAAATACCTTTTCGATATAAAATACCTTTTCTTTAATCCCAGACTTGGAGTTAATTACAAACTCAACTCGGATATTAACTTTTTCGGTTTTGTTGCTTATACATCCCGAGAACCCAGAATGCATAATCTTTATCGTGCCGAAGATTCCTACTTTGGTGCAAAGCCCCAGTTTGAATTTAAACAAGTTGGGAATGAGATTCTTTTCGATTTTTCAAAGCCAATTTCTAAACCCGAAAAGTTGCTCGACATTGAATTCGGAACTAATCTCAATCTCTTCAACACAATCGAAGCAAATGCAAACATATTCTATATGGATTACAAAGATGAGCTTGTTAAAACAGGGAGATTGGACATATTCGGTAATCCTGTCGAGGAAAATATCCCAAAAACGCGACACTTTGGCTTAGAACTTGAACTAACGGCAAGTGTTTTCGACAATAAATATGGTAAACTGCAACTTTCGGGCAACGCAACTCTTTCCAAAAACGAAATTGTGGATTATAACTTCGTAACTTACGACGGTTCAACCATCTCTTTTAAAGGAAATCCGATATCTGGATTCCCACAAGTTATGGGAAACTTTGCTATTTCCTATACTTTCAAAAACTTATTTGTATCTCTGATTGGGCAATATGTCGGAGAATATCGAACTGATAACTACGGCGACCTTTTAGCCACAAACCAAAAACTTATTGAGCATCTTCGATATCGAGGCGATTATTATGCCGATAATAAGCTCGACCCATATTTCGTTATGCATTTCGACGCAAATTACACATTTAAGAACATTGGTATCATCGAAGATTTACTTTTAAAAATACAAATAAGGAACTTACTCAATAAACTCTATGCAGCTGGCGCCGAAGGTAAAGAATTTTTCCCCGCAGCGGAAAGAAGCTTCTTCGTCGGAATCGAATTGGGCTTTTAATGTACATACTTTGGCTGCCCTTCGGGGCAGCCACTGTGGTTTTACTCAATGTTCTGGATTTGCTCGCGAATCTTTTCCAATTCTTCTTTGGCATTTACAACTAATTGGGAAATTTCTGCATTATCAGACTTTGAACCAATTGTGTTGAATTCACGATTAATTTCTTGGAGGATAAAATTTATTTTTTGACCAACTGGCTCACGCGATTTCAATGCCTCCTTTAAAAATTTCAAATGGGAATGTAAACGGGTACATTCTTCGGTAATGTCCAATCGATTTGCCATCAAAAGAATTTCCATCTGCAAGCGGTTTTCGTCAATTTCGTCGCTTTCGAATAAAAGAGCGATTTTTTGTCGTAGCTTCTCTCGCTCTATCTCAATTCGATTGCTACTGTTCTTTTCGATTTTGTTCAAAATTGCCTGCAGCTTTTTGTTTCTATTCGTAATATCTTGGTAAAGATTTTTTCCTTCTTGTAGCCTATATTCGTCAAGCTTCCGTAAAGCATCGGTGAGACAATCTTTTACAACTTTCCATTCAATATCGACATCGTATTGAGAATTTTCATCCACCAACAAGTAGTTGGGAAAAGCAAGAATATCGCTAATTGTTACTTGGCTTTTGATTTTAAGTTTCTTTGCAAGAGAAACCAGAGAATTATAAATGCCCACGGCGACTTTTTCGTTAAGATTGAAGGGCTTTATTGTTTCGTCAAGTTCAGTTGTAATGTAAACCGATACATTTCCTCTGGCAATATAATTTTTCACAAGGTCTCTAATCTCCATTTCATAAGAGGAAATGGAACGGGGAATTTTACAGGTAATATCAAGATACCTGTTATTCAAAGATTTAATTTCAACTGTTGCTTTAACTCCATTGGAATTCTTTTCAACTTTTGCAAAACCTGTCATACTTTTCATTTTGTTTCGTCAAATTCTTTTAAAATTCAAAAATAATAAATAAATAGGCAATCTTGTTAAATTAAATCTAAATAGAGAAAGAGAAGATGAGCTTAGTTGCAATAGTAGGTCGACCAAATGTAGGAAAATCAACGCTTTTCAACAGGTTGATTGGCGAGAAGAAAGCGATTGTCGACGATGTTCCGGGCGTAACCCGAGACCGACTTTACGGTACTGCGGAATGGAACGGCAAAAAATTTACCCTGATTGATACGGGGGGATTCGTTCCAAAAACCGAAGACGAAATAGAGATTGCTGTTCGAGAACAAGCAATCATTGCAATCGAAGAAGCCGACGCAATTCTTTTCGTTTGCGATGGTCGCGATGGTATTACAAACTATGACATCGATATAGCAAACATTTTACGACGGAGAGAAAAAAACGTTTTATTGCTTGTCAATAAATGTGATAACAGCGAACAAGACCAAAATTCATTTGAATTCCATAGGCTTGGCTTGGGGAAACCCTACCCAATTTCCGCTCTCTCGGGCAGAAACTCTTGGGAATTCCTTGATGATTTGGTTGAACTGCTCCCTGAAAAAACGATTAAAGATGAAGACCCGAGATTAAAAATCGCCATTGTTGGAAGACCAAACGTTGGCAAGTCTTCTATTGTTAATGCTTTGGTTGGTAAACCTCGCTCCATAGTTACAGATATTCCCGGAACAACAAGGGATTCCATCGATACAATCATCAAACATTACAACGAAGAAATAGTACTAATCGATACAGCAGGATTGCGAAGGCGAAGCAGTATCAAGGAAAGCATCGAATTTTATAGCGTTGTTAGAACCGTAAAAGCAATCGAACGAAGCGACGTCGCCGTGGTTGTAATCGACGCAACAAGAGGTTTAGAAGACCAAGACAAAAAGATTATCAATTCCGTCGAAGAAGCCCGAAAAGGAATTATAATTGCTGTTAACAAATGGGATTTGATTGAAAATAAGAACGAAAAAACAGCAGACGAATTCAAAGAAAAAATTTATGACCAACTACAAACTTATTACTACGTCCCTATTTTGTTCACAAGTGCAGTGACAAAACAAAGACTTATCAAAATCATTGAGAAAGCAAAAGAAATAAAACATAACAGGATGTTGAGAATACAAACATCCCAATTGAATAAAGATATTTTGCCAGAATTAGAAAAAGTGCCGCCCCCAGCCATCCGAGGCAAAGATTTAAGAATCAACTACATTACTCAAACAAAGACAGAACCGCCTGTTTTTGTATTCTTTTGCAATTTCCCCGACCTTATTCCCGACTCTTACAAAAGATTTATCGAAAAAGTAATCCGCAAAAAATACAACTTCGAAGGAACCCCAATTTCCTTTGTTTTTAGAAAGAAACACCGCCAGCGGAACGAAGAAGATTTATAATCACCAGACTTCAGGATTCTTCAAATACTCATCAATCGCTTTTGCTGCTTTACGGCCAGCTCCCATTGCAAGAATTACTGTTGCCCCACCAGTAACAATATCGCCACCAGCAAATACCCCTTTCTTACTTGTCTTCATCGTTTCGGGGTCAACAATTATGTTCCCCCATTTGTTCACTTTCAAATCGGGTGTGGTTTTGCTAATTATCGGATTTGAACCGTTACCAATTGCAATAATTCCTGCATCTATTGGGATAATTTCAATAGCACCATCAATTGGTATAGGCTTGCGTCGACCAGACGAATCAGGCTCTCCAAGCTGCATCTTTTGAATTTTAACTGCACGAACCCAACCATCTGCGTCCCCCAAAAACTCCAACGGCGCACTTAAGAAAATAAATTCAACTCCTTCTTCCTTTGCATGCTTGATTTCCTCTACTCGGGCAGGCATTTCCGCTTCTGTCCGTCGATAAATAATCATTGCATTTTTCGCTCCGAGCCTTAGCGCAGTTCGAACAGCATCCATTGCTGTGTTTCCACCGCCAAAAACTGCAACATCTTTCCCGCGCAAATCCATAATCGGTGTATCAGCCTCCGGGAATTTATAGGCTTTCATTAAATTAACACGAGTGAGAAATTCATTAGCCGAATAAATTCCCAAAAGGTTTTCGCCCGGCACATTCAAAAAGTATGGAAGCCCAGCACCAACACCAATAAAAACTGCATCGAACCTTTGCAACAACTCATCAACTGTTTCGGTCAAGCCAATTATATAATTTGTTTGAAATTCAACGCCAAGTTTGCGAAGGTAATCAACCTCGGCTCGAACAATTTCTTTGGGCAAACGAAATTCGGGAATTCCATAAATCAGAACACCCCCAATTTCGTGCAAAGCCTCGAAAACAGTAACATCGTGCCCCATACGAATCAAATCGCCAGCACAACTTAGCCCCGCAGGTCCACCGCCAACGATGGCAACTTTCTTGCCCGTCTTTGGCTTCATTTCGGGCATTCGGAATCCAAGATTTTTCCGCTCCCAATCTGCAACAAAGCGTTCAAGATGTCCAATAGCTACTGGTTCGTTCCGTTTTCCAACAACACAAACCTTTTCGCATTGCTCTTCTTGTGGACACACACGACCGCAAACCGCTGGCAACGCATTATCCTCTTTCAAAATTTCGGCGGCTTCTTTGAATTTTCCTTCCGCCACCATTTTGATGAAATCAGGAATCTTTACCGCGACAGGGCAGCCTTCGACGCACACAGGCTTTTTGCATCTAAGGCAGCGTTCCGCCTCTTCGCGGGCAAGCTCTATGGTATATCCATAATTGACTTCATCGAAATTATGAATTCGAACCTCGGGAGGTTGTTCAGGCATTGGATGCCTTTTGATTTGCATTCTTTCTTTATTTGTCAGCTCAGGCATCTTGCTTCTCCAATTTTTTTGCCATCAAGTCTATTCTGCAAATAAATTCTTCGAGTGCTTTCTTTTCGTGTTCAACATACATCCTGTTCCGCTTCATTAGATTATCGAAATCGACTTTGTGCGCATCAAACTCCGGTCCATCGACACAGGCGAAATATGTCTTATTGTCCACCGTCACTCGGCAACCGCCACACATTCCTGTTGCATCGACCATTATCGGATTCAAACTCACAACTGTTTTAATTCCATAAGGTCGCGTTACCTCGGCAACTGCTTTCATCATAGGAATCGGTCCAATTGCCAAAACAAAATCTATTTTCCGTCCCTCGTCCAACAATTGCTGAAGTTTATGAGTAACAAAACCATGAAAACCATAAGAGCCATCATCGGTTGTAGGATACAACTCATCGCAAATTTGTCGCATTTCGTCTTCCAAAATCACAAATTCCCGCGAACGACCACCAATTATGCCAATCACATAATTCCCAGCCTCTTTCAATGCCTTTGCTGTTGGATAAGCAATAGCGGTTCCAACTCCACCACCAATACTTACTGCAACACCATAATAATCGATTTCCGAAGGCTTACCCAAAGGACCAACAACATCGTGAACATAATCGCCTGCATTGAGAAGGTTCAGTTGTTTAGTCGTCTTACCCACTCCTTGAACGATAATCGTAATTGTCCCATCTTGGAGATTTGAGTCTGCAATTGTAAGAGGGATTCGTTCCCCAAGATCATCGACACGGACAACGACAAACTGCCCGGGCTTCCTTTTCTCCGCAATTTTCGGAGCTTCGATTCTGAAAAGCTTTATATCCGGAGCCAAGAACCTCGCTTCAACTATCTTATTCATTTTATTTACCTAAAAAAAGCAAATTACAAAAAATCAAGGAAAATAAAGGGTATAAAGTATAAATATTGCTATTTGTAAATATTTTTGGCTAAAAAGTAAAACCTTAATAAATAGAAAATTATTTAATAAGCCAAATAAGTTTTTGATGATTACTCAAAAAACTTGAATATTTCCCTTTATAGAAGTTAATAATTGCTCCAAAGCTTCTTTAAAAGCTGTTTTTGTAATTTTCAATTCTCCACTAAATGTTTTAATTTCTCTAAACGGAGGATAACCTTCTTCGTTTCGTAATTTTTCAATTACAGAATTATAATCACCTAAACCGGTAACACAATGAGCTACTGGACCTATTAAAATACCTGAATAGGGGGAGTTATATCTTAATTTTTCGATTTGAAATCTTCTATTTTTATCATAATCCAGAAATAAATCTAATTGGTCTTTAGACAAACCAAATTCTTTTGCTATTCCAAAAATATACTCTTTTTTTAAAGAACTTGCCCCTAATACTAATATTTTTATCTTTTCTTTAAAATTACTCCTATCATCTTCAAGCAAATAAGATTGCGACATAAGACTTTGATATCTATCCTCGAGTTCAATATATTTATTATATAACCTTTCATATTCTTTATTTTTTTCCTCTAATAATTGATTTATTGTATTTAAGTCAAATAAAAACTCGTAAAATTGAGATTGCTTTTTATTATGTATTCTACAATGATTTATAATGGTTTCTAACAAAAGATTCCATTCTTTTGCAATTAAATGAGTATATGGTTTTATAACATTCTGGAGCCCAAAAAATAATTCAAAATTCAGACTATTTTGTTTATCAAGATTTTCAACTGAATCAATTAAACACAATATAAATTCTTTCAAAATGCTGACCCCTTGAAAATTTTTATCTAACCTGCATTTTTTGGTCAACAGTTTTATTATAGTATCAGGATTATATAAAGCATCTTTAATATCGTTCATAAAAATTATTTTAGCAGAATAATTAAAAACCCATATTGGTAAATTTTCATATTCCCCTATATCTCGTAACAAGAGTAAATAATTGTTAGCTTGTTTGTAAAGCTTGTATTTAAAACACAACTCAGAAAGAACAGATAAAACATCTAGATAGATTTCTTTATCTTTATTATAACTTAACCCGTTGTTAATAAGTTCTTCAAATTTTATCAAGATTTTATGGTCGTAACTTCCTTCAACATTACAAAAAAGATAAATATATTTCCCAGAATAATATATTTCATTGAGGAAGGTTCCTTTTTCAAAAATTGAAATAGCCATTTTATCTATTTCTGGAGAGGGTAGTTTATTTTTAATGCAATTAATGATCGATTCTAAGTTCATAGCTGTTTACCAATTTAGCTTTTTCAAGATATTTATATAATTCAATAAGTTGCTCAGGGGGAATTTTTCTAAATTCTTTCTCGTTTTTTAAATATTTTTCCACGAATTTAGTCCACCCACTTTCCAAAAACTTAAATTTTATATTCAAATTTTGATCACTTTTTAGCGTAATATACCATTTATTATTTTCAAAAACCAGTGAATTGAGGTTTTCTTGAGAAAAACTTATCTCAGGGGAACAATAAATTTTAGCCTTTTCTATGCACTCCGGAATGTATTTTTGCAATATTTCTTTACCCTTTGAATTTAAAAGGGATAACAATATTTTCCTAAATTTTTCTTTGAAATCAATTTTAAAATAAATTAATTTCAAACCAAGAGTGGATTCAACAAAGTTATTCTCTACAAATTTTAAATCTTTACGATTTGCCCTAAGGAGGCATTCTTTTACATATTCAATAGATAATGATTGGAAAAATTCAGGATAATATTTTTTTAAAGAAAGGAAGTCGGATAAAACTAAAACGGTTTGATTTTTTTTAAAATCTGCATCCAATGGTGATAAACCCTTCATTAAACCATAATAGAATAATGTCAATCTCTTAAAAAATGGATTTGTTTTATATTGTTCCAATTTATACAAGATGTCATTTAATGTATCTTGAGGATTCATACTCATTAAAAAAATGAGAGATTTCAATGACATAAATGCATTATTTAAAGTTAGGACCGCGTCCCTAATACTTATTTCAGAATGTTTGATTTTAAAAATAGTATCTATATAACTCCTAATCTTATGGAATCCATTTTCTGTTTCACATAGATTGTTTTCTAATGAATCCAAAAAATTTCTAAAATTATCCCGCTCAAGCTCTTTTCCTTTAATAAATGTTTCTACCAAAAAAAGGGAAATTTTCTCATCTAAAATTCTATCTTTTTCAACCATATTTGAACTGGATAAAAATGGTGATGAACTATTACTTTCGAACAAATTTTTCAAAATTGCCGGGAACAGAGTGTTATCATCCCACAAAGCCTGTGCATTAGTCAACGGCTTTTCAAGAAATTGTTTTTTTATTTTATTCCAATCCTCACTTGAATTATAATTGGGAATCAAAAATTCAAATAATGAAAGAAAAAGTTTGTCAAAATTTAAAAATAATTCATTGGTTACGTTGTATTTAAAATTGCCAAAAGCTGCGATAATTCCTGCTCTTATTTTTCTTCGTAGCTGTATAAAATTTTTAATTTTATCCTGAGGTTCAGAAAAATTTTTTCCTTCAATACATTTAAGTTTTTGTATATCAAAGGCATAATCCCCATTGAATAAATCTGAATTAACTTCATAATCGTAACTTTCTAAAAAAATATTTCTCATTAATAAAGAAGTATATCTTTTTTTTTCTTCTTCAGAATTAAAACAGATAGTCTCAATAACAAAAGCGGGCAAAAAACCAGGAATTATCAAACCAAAATGTTTTGATGAATCATAATTGCCTATCTTATTAAAGAATGTAGTATAATCATTTTTGATTAAATAAGCATTTTGATTGAGCAAATGATTTAAATTAACTTTAAGTACAACTGGATATAAATTTTGATAATCATCTTTGAAGTTGTTTAAAAAACTGGAGCTACATTTTTTATCTGTTAGTAAAATCCCCCAATCGATTAATGTGGAAAATGATTCATAATATTTATCTGTTTCAAAAAAATCTTTCGACATAATTTCATTTTGAGATAGTATGTGTCTTAAGTTATTGTTATTAGTATAGACATAGAACTCAAATTTATCCATTACTAACCTCCCATTCAACTAAATTTCTATTTTCTTTTAACTTCAATTTTCTTATAACAAAGGATAAATCTTCCTTGTCTTTTTCATAAAAATAAAATACATCATTCTTGGCTCTTGTAGTGGCAACATAAATTTGGTTAATTTTAAGTGGGTCTAGTGGGTCTTTTAAAATAAAATCTATATCTGTTAATCTTGGCAAAAAGACAGTATCAAATTCAAGACCCTTCATCACCCAATTATAGATTATTTTTATTCCTGGTTCGTCAAAATTAAAATAATCCTCAATATTTCTACTATGTCGATACAACATAACTTTACAAATTTTTTTATCTATATATTTTTTAAGATTGTTGAAAAAATCTTTAGCATTTTTAAAATCGTATAGAATGATTCCTATATTACTTGTAGGATTATTTTCCGCATAATTTTTGATTCTTTTATATACGACCTCTTCGTTTTCATAAGCAATTATCCGAGGTTTATTTCCAGTTCTTATTGGCTGACCAGGTAAATTACTAGGTTCCCCAGTATAAAAAACTTTTCCAACATTATATATTTCAAAAGTATTTCTATAATTTCTTGTTAAATAAAAACGCCTTTCACCGGCTTCAAATATTCTAAGTATTTCGGCAATATTGGTGTCATTGGATAAGATTGATTGGTTAGGATCTGCGAAAATAGTTACATTTTTAGAAAGTCTTTTTAAAATTTCTAAAAGTTCCAAAGGAAAATCTTGGGCTTCGTCAATTATTAAATGGTCCCAAAGTGTTGTTTCATTGATTAGTCGTACAAATCTTGAGTCATTCATTATTCTATTCCAATCTGGTTCGTAATCGCGTTTTTGCGGAACAGGGCTATTCATAAATCTCGAATAAAAACCATAAAACCAAGAATGCCAAGTTTGTACGTCAACATCAAAACTATCATTCTCATCTTCAACCTTTAATTGAGTTTCTTCTAAGACTCTTTTTAAATAAAGCATTAGAGGTTTATTAAAAACCAAAAACTTAACTTTCCCTTCTCCTACCTCATCTTTCAATCTCGCTGCCCTGTGAATTGCAAGTACAGTTTTTCCTGTTCCGGGTCCACCAGTTATCACATAATTTTTATCCAAAGGTAAATTATAAATAGGAACTTGTTCATCTTTACTTAATTCTTCCCATATTGGAAATTTAAGCATATATAGCCCCTTTTATATTATAAAAAAGTATACAAACTTAAAAAATACTTTTCTTTTTTCCAAATTTACACTAAATTTTCCAAAACAATTTCTGCAATATCTTTAACTTGAACCTGCTCGTCTTTCTCTTTTGCTTTCACACCATCGGTAAGCATTGTTATGCAGAAGGGACAATTTGCTGCGATTGTATTTGGATTTACTGAAAGCAGTTCCTCTGTCCGTTCGATATTGACCCGCTTACCTTGAGTTTCTTCGAGGAACATCATCCCACCCCCAGCACCACAACACAATCCTTTGTCTTTCTTTCTTTTCACCTCGACGAAACTCCCATCATAAATCGATTTCAAAACCGACCGAGGAGGCTCGTAAATACTATTATAACGCCCGAGATAACATGAATCGTGATATGTAATACTCAATTTGTTCCCACTTCGTAAACGAATCAATCCCTTGTCAATCAACTCGCTAATGAATTGTGTATGATGAATAACTTCGGCTTGGAAGCCATAATCGGGATACTCATTTTTAAATATGTTGTAGCAATGCGGGCAAATCGTCAAAATCTTTTGGACATTGTATCTTTTGAATGTCTCAACATTAGTTTTAATCAAAAAATCGGCGAGGTATTCGTTGCCAGTGCGACGGGCAACATCGCCATTGCACATTTCCTCGCTACCAAGAATGGCAAAGTTAACACCTGCTCTTTGTAAAATCTTAGCGAAAGCAATTGAAATCTTCTTTGCTCTTTCGTCATAACTTCCTGCACAACCAACCCAAAACAGGTATTCAAAATCTGGATTCTCGCTTGCAATCTTAATGTCCAAGCCTTCTGCCCATTGTGCACGGTCTGCCTGCGGAAATTGCCAAGGTGCTCCATTGTTCTCAAGGCTCGAAAACACATTTTGCAAAAGAGTTGGGAACTTCGACTCCATCAGCACCTGATTTCTTCGCATTTCAATTATAGGATGGAGATGTTCAATCGAAATTGGGCATTCTTGCATACAGGCACCGCAGGTAGTACATTGCCAGAGTGCTTCGGGATTTTGGTAATCACCAATAAAACTTTTTTCCAAAACTTCCTGTTCTTCCTGTGCTGGATTGCCACTTTTGTTTTTCAATTGTTTCAAAAGGATTATACCCTTTTCGTGTGCACGGTGCCTTATTTCAATAATAATTCGTCTTGGGCTGAGAACCTTGCCAGTTAGATTTGCAGGACAAACGCTATCACAGCGTCCACAATGAGTACAGGAAAAAGAATCGTGTATGGACTTCCAGCTCAGTTGCTCGAAATCCCCAGCTCCAAAGCTTTCCAGATTTTCCTCTTCAAAATTAATTCTAACAGGCTTGAAGAAGTATTCAGGTTCACGGAAGAAAACATTTTGAATCGAAGTGTAAACATGAAAATGTTTTGAATAGAAAATATAATTCATAAAAAAGTAAATCCACAGAATATGAAGCCACCAGAAAATTTTGTAGAAAAGGAAGGAACTCTCGGTCGAGAAAATACTGCTGAGCAAAGAAGCAAAAGGTTGAAAAGAATAGGGTTCGGCACCATACAAAGCAATTTTAGCAGAATTTTGCAATAGCAAAGCTGTAACAATTATAAAAATCGAGCCAAGAACAACGATGGCATCGAGCATTTCCCGCCTGTCGCCTTGCAACCTTTTCACACGAAACACGAAACGACGCAAAAAAGCAAACAGAACAGCAAATAACACCAACACACAAAATAAATCATTAGAAAAACTGATTATTGTGTAGAACCAACCAAGAAACGACCAGCTGAACTCGGGATAAAAGCCTTGAAACACAGCTTCCGATGCCGAAAATAGCAGTGCAAGAAAACCCCAGAAAATTGCGACGTGAACCACCCCTGCAAAAGGTTCCCTCAAAATCTTGCTTTGAAACAATGCGATTTTAAACAGATTTTTCAGCCTCAACCAGAAGCGGTCGGTTCTCTTTTCCTGCTTTGCCAATTTAAGTATAAGAATGAATCGATACAAGTTGTAAAACAAAAATCCAAAAGCTAAAACCGTCAGAAAAGCAAAAATTAACTTTTCAACCATTCTCTCTCCTTTATTAAAAGAATAGCAATATAAAAAAACCCAACTTCAAAATTGTCAGAAATGAAAATTTTACAGAAATGTTTGTATTGAATTGTTGTTAATATTTAATGACAGTTTTCGAGGGATTAACTCCAACAGAAACTTTCGCCAGAAACTCTGTATTTTGCTGTGTTAACCTAAATATTAAAATTTCGCCATCTATTGTATAATTTCGAGCGTTGCCAATCAGGATATTTTTGTTCTTGGTATCGAAGGCAATAGAATACCAGTTTTCTTTCGAGTCACTGTTAACTAAAATCGTATCAATCTTATTTGACGCAAAAAACAATCTCGAAACATTGCGGTCTCCAACGAAAAACAAGGAACCATCTTCATCCACAAGATGCATAGAACGCACAGGCGTTTTAAATTCAGCAATCCTCTCTAATGTAATAGGATTTAGAACAACGATTCCGCCAACTGAATCCTTAAAAGAAGGTAAATGATTGTATGAAACGAACATAAGATTTCTCTTTTTGTCGAGTACAATCTCAATGGGATTCGGACCAATCCAGATATTACTCTCTTCTGCCATTTTGTTAAGGTCAACCACCGAAAGTGTTCCAGCTTTTGGTTCATTAGCTCGAAAATCACCATAACCAGAATTTGTAACGAACAGTTTGCCATTGAAGTGAACTACAAATTCAGGTGCAGGTCCAACTTGGATTTTTTTCTCAACCCTTTTTGCTCTAAAATTAACGATATAAACGCAGTCTTGATATAAATCCGTAACTGCAAGCAAAGAATCATTAATAAAATCGAGTCGGCGGGGTGCCGAGTTTCCTTCGAATGTAATGTATCCCAAAAGTCGTCCAGTGCGAATATCAAAAAACTCAATAGCTTTGGAAGTAGTTACAACAACAAAAAATGTATCGCCCTTGATTGCAATGTCGTTGCCCAAATCACCAATCTTGAAATTGGGATTTGCAATTGCCGTGAAGTCATTGATAACATTGAAGTTAAACAAATTCAATTTTGTTACGGTTGAATTATTATATCCCCACAAGCCCTCGCAAAGCACCAAAGCAAAGTTTGACGCAGTTGTATCGGGCAGATTTGCAGAAGTCCCACTATCTTCCTTGCAAGAAGAAAGTAAAAGAATTGCCAATACAAATGAAATTACTATCTTTGTATTCATTTTAAATTCTAATATTCAAGAAATTGGAAAATTATGCAAAACAAAGTTAAAATTGGGGTTACAGCTGGCGATTTGAATGGAATTGGTCTGGAAGTTTTTGCTAAGTATTTAATTTCTAAAGAATTTTTGCAACATTCTAAACAAGCTGAATTTTTCTTTTTTTGCAACCAATCAAACTTCAAAAGATATTATAAAATAAACAAAACGCTCGAAGATTTATACAAACAAGCCCAAACTGCTCTCGCTCAGGTTGTTTTTGTAGAAGTTGGCGAAAAGGTTAAAATTCAGCCTGGTTGGGTGTCGAAGGCAACGGGGAAATATGCTCTGGAATCCTTCAATTTAGCTATTGACTTTGCAATTAACGGAAAGTTGGATGGAGTTATTACTTTGCCAATTTGTAAGGAAAGCATAAAAATGAATCTCCCCGATTTTTCGGGGCATACCGAACACCTTGCAAACTATTTCACTGGCAGACAAAGCTTAATGATGTTTGTTTACCAAAAACTTCGTGTTGCTTTACTTACAAACCACTTACCAATACAATCTTTATCCAACAAAATTGATTCTAACTTAATTGTAAAGAAAAGCAAAATTTTTTACAACACACTGAAAAGTGATTTCCTCGTTCCAAGTCCCAAAATAGCAATTTTGGGATTAAATCCACACGCAGGTGAAAATGGAAACATAGGCAAAGAAGAAGTTGATACATTTATGCCAGCAATAAAGCACTTGCAGTCGATTGGAATTAAACTCGAAGGTCCTTTCCCTGCCGATGGGTTCTTTGCATTTGGTTTAGAAAAACAATACGATGGAATTTTAGCTTGCTACCACGACCAAGGGCTTATCCCTTTCAAATTAATTTCAAAAGGCAAAGGGGTCAACTTCACGGCGAATTTACCTGTTGTTCGCTGTTCCCCCGACCACGGAACCGCTTTCGACATAGTTGGGAAGGGCATAGCAGATTACAAAAGCCTTGCCAATGCTTTTGCGCTGGCAATAAGGATTGTTAAAAATCGGAAAAGCAAAAGTTGAACCAGTTCAAAAATTAAATTATTAGCATTGCATCCCCGAATACGAGGAAGCGATAGTCATTCTTCAAAGCATGCTTGACTGCCTTCAAGTATAAATCCTTTCCTGCAAAAGCCATTCCTAAATAAGTCGAAGGACAATCGGACTCATGAAAGTTGGTTATTAATCGTGTCGCAATTTTGAATTCATAAGGTGGATAAATAAACTTGTCTGTCCAGTCTCTGTTGGGTTTCACAGTGCCCGAAATCAAAACTGAAGATTCAAGTGCACGAGCAACACTACTGCCCACAACAAACACGTTACGCTTCATCTTCAAAGTTTTATTGATGATTTCGGCAGACTCCATTGGAATAATGAAGTACTCACTATACATTCGATGTTTCGTAAGGTCTTCGACCTCAATTTTTTCGTAGGCACCTTGACCAATAGTGATTACAACCTTGGCAATCTTCACGCCCTTTTTTTTCAGCTTTTCAACAAGTTCTTTGGTGAAATGCAAACCAGCCGAAGGGGGTGCAATCGAAGTATTGTATTGAGGATTTGCAAAAATCGTTTGGTAGTGTTCCTTATCAAGTGGTGTATATTCCCTTTTGATGTAAGAAGGCAAAGGCATCTGCCCGATGCGGTCAAGAATTTTGTAAATGTTACCTTCATAACTAAGCCTAAGTGTGCGTCCACGTGAAGTGGTGTTATCCATCACTTCGGCATAAAAATTATTTTCATCGAAGAAAATTTTGTTGCCGATTCGGACTTTTCTGGCTGGCTCGACCAAAGCATCCCAAAGCCGTTCCTCGGTTCGCAATTCTCTTAAAAGAAGAACTTCGATTTTGGCATTCGTTTTCTCTTTCCTACCGAACAGCCTTGCGGGGAAAACAGAAGTTTCGTTAACAACCAAGCAATCGCCTTTC
Source organism: Bacteroidetes/Chlorobi group bacterium MS-B_bin-24 (assembly GCA_003731685.1). GTDB lineage: Bacteria > Bacteroidota > Ignavibacteria > Kapaibacteriales > UBA2268 > Naka2016. Next base: position 38,810 of record RCNO01000004.1, on the reverse strand, counting down.
TCGAAGTAATCAACGATGTCCGAAAAAACTCTATCCTCGAGTTCTCCAGTTTCCCGATTCACAACTAGCATTCGGGCGGAATCTCGAGGGTCGGCTGGGTATTTGACAATCTGACTTTTGGGTATAGTAAAGTTGAACTCCGATAACCTCATAAGCTACCTTAACTTACTGCAATTAATTTAAAAATTATTGAATACATTCATAAATAACGAAAAAATCGAATTTTAGTTTTAATTTTTTGAAACATTTAATTCTGTTAGTTTTAAAATTAATTCATTTGTCCTTTGAATAAATTCTTTCGGATTCTCCAATTGATTTTCCAACATCAAAGTTCCTTCATACAAGTTTAAAATAATTTCATCGACCAAATTCTGTTCTTTATTTTCTTTCAAAATTTTTGCAAGATTCTTAATTAATGGATGTGTTGTATTAACTTCAAGAATTTTTTTCGACTGCTGGTAATTTTTATCTATCATTTTAAAAATCTTTTCGGATTGTGGGTCTAATCCAAACACAGGAGCAACCAATGTAACTGGCGAATCGACCAAACGGAGAGATTCTTGCACATTCAAAACTCTATCGCCAAGAACTTGTTTAAAGCGTTCGAGCAATAAATTTGCCTCGTCGGGTTCAAGTCGGTTTGCCTCGTCCCTTTGACTTTGTATTTCAACATCCACTTTGTCAATAGATTTCAAAAGCTTCCCTTCAAACTCGCCAATCGAAGGAATAACAAGTGCATCAATTGGGTCTGTCATTATCAGAACTTCAAGGTTGTTTTTCAGGAAATATTCAAGATTGGGATTTCTATTCAACGAACTACGAGAATCGGTCAAAACATAGTAAATAGATTTCTGCTCGGGTTTCATTCGTGCAACATAGTCTTTGAAAGATGTGTATTCCCCTTCGGGTAACAAAGTGCTTTGGAAACGAAGCAAGTTAACTATTTTCGATTTATTATTCGTATCAATTAATATTCCTCCTTTAAAAATTTGCCCAAAGTTTTGAATAAATTTGGAATACTTCTGTGGTTCATTTTGCGAAAGTTCTTCAAGATGACTCAAAATTTTAGATGTTAAAATTTGTTTAATTTTCGCAATTATTGGGCTACTTTGGATGGTTTCGCGGGAAATATTTAACGGAAAATCGTCTGTATCCAAAACACCTCGCACAAATCGAAGATATTCAGGTATAATTTCTTGATTATCGTTTTGAATAAAAATCTTGTGTGAATACAAATGTATGGTTGTATCGAAAAAATCACGCCAATAGTATGGTGGCGGAGTTTCGGGGATATAAAGAAGTGCTTTGAAATTAACAGAACCCTCGACCGAAAAGTGTAAATATGTCAATGGCGGATTTTCGTCCTTTGTCAGAAACTTATAAAACGACACGACTTCGTCGAATGTTAATTCATCCTTCTTCTTGTGCCAAATAGCCTCAATTGTATTGACTTTTTCGTTATTAACATAAATTGGGAAATCGACAAAATTCGAATATTTACGAATTATTTCTTTAACCTTTTCTGGGTCGGAAAATTCTTTGTATTCGTCTTTCAATTTGAAATAAATCAGAGTGCCTCGGTTTGGTCGTTCAATTTCCTCGATTGAATACTTTTCAGCCCCCAAAGACTTCCAACGAATGCCAGTGGAACTGGGCAAATAGGAACGAGTTTCAAGAATCACTTCGTCGGTCACCATAAAAACAGAGTAGAAGCCAACTCCAAATTTCCCTATAAGATTTAAATCGATTTGCTGTTCGCCTTGCTTCAAGTTTTTCAAGAAGTTTGCAGTGCCAGAATGGGCAATAGTCCCAATCTGGGTAATAACTTCTTCTTTGGTCATCCCAATTCCAGTGTCTTCAATCTTGAACAAGCCCGTATCTTTGTCCACCCAAATGTCGATACGAAGTTCAGCTTCTGGATTCAAAATATCGGGCTCGGTTAATCTTTTGAAACGAATCTTATGTAGTGCATCAGAAGAATTGGAAATCAACTCTCGGATGAAAATCTCGGGGTGGGTATAAAGCGAATGTATAATAATATCCAGGAGCTGTTTGATTTCTGCAACAAATTCAAACTCTTGTGCCTTTTTCCCCTCCATTTCCATACAGCTCTTTTCCCGAAATCTTTTCAAATTGAAAATAAACGAAAAAGAACTTATTATTATTTATTTTGAAAATGTTAGCATACTAAATTCTGTGAAAAAATATCAAGCAAATCTCGAAAAGTTACTTGCAAGGAATTTTCGTTCTTTATGGTAAAATATACTATTTTTGAGTTTATGAAAATTTGGAAGTCAAAAAATATTGCTTTGGTACTTATTATTTCCTTTTTTTGTTTGGATGTTTTTTTGGCAATCAACTATTTGAGAAATGGAATTGGTTTCCGACCGAAGCAAAATGTATCTTTTTCCCATAAATTGCATACAAAATACAAAATTACTTGTCTTTTCTGCCATTATCAAGCCGAAACCCATAGTTTTGCCAATCTCCCAACCACAAAAACTTGTATGATTTGCCACATTGCATTACGAACCGAAAGCCAATTGCTGAAAAACGTTATTGCTTCATACGATAGTTCCATAGCACTTGGTTACCAAAAAGTTTACGACTTGCCCGATTATGTTCGCTTCAGCCACAGCCTACATATCCGTAGCGGAATCGATTGTGCTACTTGTCACGGCTTCGTTGACCAAATGGACTCGATTTACCAAGTCAGGAACTTAACGATGGGCTGGTGCGTCGATTGTCACAAAAATCCCGAAAATTATCTGATTCCTCCGAGAAGCATTTCTGGGATTTTTTATCCAAATGACCCTGCATTTAATCAAAACAAATTACAAATTTTACTTTCGTCTGTTCCTTCCAATATTTTGCAGGCTACTTTTCCGATACCAAAGAAAATAATCAAGGCTTCTGTGGAATGTTCAACTTGCCATAATTAATTATGAACAGGCGTGATTTCACAAAATTTCTGACGGCATCCTCATTTATGTTCGGTTTATCCTGCCAAAGACCCGAAATTTTCCACCTTGCCGAAGTTAAGCAAGAACATTCAGCGACATACGAAAATATTCTTAAGTATCGAACGAATTTCGTTTTTGGCTACTTCCCCACTGGTTTAATTATCGAAACATACGAGAACTTTCCATTTCGCATTTCGGGAGACAAGGACAATCCCTTTAACAAGGGAATTGTGCCCAAATCTGCTCTGGCTTCATTATACAACTTATACGATAAATATCGAATTTCCAAACCATTGGTCGACGGGAAAGAAACAAATTTGAATTTTGCTTTAGAAAGAATTTTTTCAAGTATTGAAAATAGTGTTTCCGAAGGAAAGAAAATTGCCATCTTTCTGCCTTTCATCAATTCCCCATTTCTGAATTTTAAAATCAACCAAATTGAAAATCTTACCGATAAAATAGTCTTCGTGGGACTTCCGCCATTCGATTTTTTCCATTCACAACATCAGGCTAATATTTCTTTTTTGAACAATGATGTTTACTTTATTCCAGACATTTCAAGAGCCAAAATTCTAATAAATTTCGGTCGTGACTTCCTCGAACACGACCCATTGTCCCCATTCTATATTTCAAGATTTGCAAGCAATGGAAGTCTCAAACTCTTCACTTTCGAAGACACACATTCCCTCACAGGTGCAAATTCACATTTAAGAATCCCTGTTCACCGAAATGATTTTCCCCTGTTCGGTTTAAGTTTTTTACAAAAAATACTTGAACTAAACAACAAACAGGAACTTGCAGAAAAATTCAAAGAGATATTTAATGGAATTGACCTTCCCCCTATTCCAGAAAGCATTATATCACATCTGGAAAGGAGTTTACATTCGACATATTTCCTTTGCAACGATTTTTTGCCACCTTCGATGCAAATCATTACTTTTCTGCTAAACCTCTTTTCTAATCAAGACCTCTTGGCAACGATTGATGAAAAGTTGATATCCCTCGAATTAAAAAACTACGCCAAATACAAAAAAAATTTCGACAAATTCATTACAAAACCAGAAGAGTTTGTGCAAATTATCTTTTTGGATTATGGCCCAGATTTCTATCTTAACTTTCCATTGCTTGAACGAATCAGAGTACTTCCGTCCCAAAGCCTAATCACATTAAGCCTTTATAAAAACAAGACTTCTGAACAATCGGAAATTTTCATTCCATCACAACATTATTTGGAATTTTGGTTGGATATTGAAAACATCGACAATTGCGTGTATTCTCAACAACAAATAGTTTCGCAATTAAACAAAGATTCAATATCACTGCCAGAATTTATTCACATACTTTCAAATAAAATTTTAAGTCCAAATTTAACAATAAATTACTTCGATGAGTTAATAAACTTTTATCAAAAAAATTATATCAATCCGAATGAATTAAGCGAAAACCTTCGCAACGGAATATTTTTGAAAGCGGAAAAAAATAATCGGAAAAAATTTCATCTTGATGAAAAAGATGTTATTTCTATTTTGAACTTTCTAAAAAAGGAGATAAATACTCTAACAAGGCATTATTACATTAGAATCGTCCCCGAACAAGATACTTATGCGGGGATGTATTCCAACAATGTTTATCTGAAAGAACTCCCTTCGACAATTGATGGAATCTCTTGGGACAATCCAATTTATATTTCTTACCAACTGGCAAAGGAAAAAGGAATTGGAGATGGTCTTTCCGTTAAGGTTGCCTTTGGTTCCAATTCAATAATTATTCCTTGCATTTTAAAAGACAATATTCCAAAATATACATCCTATTTAATTTATCGAAACAATGATTACTTCAAATGTTTTTTGAATCCATACACACAACGCCATACTGATTCCGACATCCTTATTCCCAAAAACCCTGAACTTATTTTGGATTGTGAGATTGAGCCAACAACAAAAGTATTCGATATAGCAAAGATAAATCGAAACATAAACGCAAACGAAATTTCCGAAAAATTTGCTCCCCCACTGATAAATCAAAATCAAATGTATCCTAACAAAATTCAACCATACGATAATAAATGGACAATGATTATTGATGTAGATAAATGCATTGGTTGCAACCTTTGTATGATTGCTTGCCAAATTGAAAACAATATCCCTGTCGTTGGAAAAGAACAAATCATAAAACAACGGGACTTATATTGGATTAACATCATTCATTTGGACTTTGGCAATGGTCGAAAAAAATTTGCTCCGTTGATGTGTCAGCATTGCGATTACGCTCCTTGCGAAAGTGTTTGCCCTGTTGGTGCCACAAGCCATACAACGGAAGGAATTAACGAAATGACCTACTCTCGGTGCATTGGCTCAAGGATTTGTATGGCAAACTGCCCTTACAATGTTCGTAAATTCAATTTCAAAAGTGCAGAAAATGTCCATATTAACTTCGACCCGAGAATGACCAATCCATTTGTTACATTGCGTTCAAGGGGAATAACCGAAAAATGCACATTCTGTATTCACAGAATCAATTTTGAAAGAAGCAGAGCCTCGTTGTCTGGATTAAATGACTTTTCCGTAACTACTGCCTGCCGAGAAATTTGCCCAGTTTCGGCAATTTCTTTCGGTCGAAGGCATAAACTTCTAAACGATTCAGAGCAAGTGAACAAATTAAAAGTCCTATTAGCGAGTTCAAACACTTTTCCCAATGTATTTTATAAAATGAACGATGAGAACACATAAAATCGAAAAATCAATCATTATAACCTCAATATTTTTAACCATAATTTGGATTTTATCAGCCATTTACACTTTTGTGTATGGATTAGAACCTTGGGGCATTCACAAAAAGGTTGTCTGGGGAACAGACATTGTAAATTTTGTCTTTTGGATTGGTAATTCACATTCTGGCACTTTGATTTCGGCAATTCTATATTTGCTTCGACAACAATGGCGGGAAACAATCCATCGAATTGCAGAAACAATGACAATAATTTCAATAATCATTGCAGGGTTCTTTCCTCTTATTCATCTTGGTCGCCCTTGGTTTTTCTACTGGTTATTTCCCCTGCCCAATCAAACTTCACTCTGGGTTAATTTCAAATCACCATTAATTTGGGATTTGATAGCAATTTTCACTTATATGATTTTAAGCTTCCTGTTTTGGTTTTTAGGAATTCTCCCCGACTACAAACTTTTCAACATTAAACATCCAAAAAGAAAACGAAAAGTTTTTTCGTTCCTGAACAAATATTGGTCTGGTTCAAGTGCAAATTGGAAAGAATACCATTGGACATACAACCTATTTGCGGGAATACTAACTTTTGTTGTCGTTTCTGTGCATTCCATTGTTTCTTTTGATTTTTCCGTAACCATTCTTCCCGTTTGGCATTCAACAATGCTGCCAATCTACTTTGTAATCGGAGCGATATATACAGGACTTGCTCTTTTGTTGTTTGTTACAGCAATTTTAACAAAATATAATTCAACTAAATTAGAAATACCCGAAATTTCTGGAATTTATCTTTCAAAACTTATTTTAACATTCTCATTACTCACATTATATTTCTATCTTCTGGAATACTTCTTTGGATTTTATTCGCAGGAACCAAGCATTTTAAGATTGCTTTCGCTTCGTTTTAATAAATCTTACTTAATCTTAACATTGATTATGATTTTTCAGATTTTCATCCTTCCGCAATTTTTCTGGTTCGAAAAAGTTCGTAAGAACACTAATCTTCAAATTTTAATTTCCTTCAATGTAGTCATTGGAATGTGGCTCGAAAGGTTTCTGTTAATTGTACCTACCCTAAGCTTCGATTTAATAACGAACGAAAAAATATCGTACAGCCCCACAATTATTGATTATTCTTTGACTTTTGGTTCTTTGGGCTTCTTCGTTCTTAGCGTTTATTTAATTGGAAAGATAATTCCATTGGTACCGAAAAGTAAAATCTAATCTACAAAAAGATATGGTTTCCAATTTTCGTCGATAGCATTACCAACGAAGCTCTTAATGAAGATGATATGATTAGGCTTCCTTGGTTTGTTTATCAACTTCATACCTGCTTCTTCGGGTGTTCTATTGCCTTTCTTGTTGTTGCAAGAAATGCAAGCAGCCACCAGATTTTCCCAAGTATCGCTTCCGCCTCGGGATTTGGGAATTATATGGTCAACAGTTAAATTTGTTGAATAAGTTCCACAATACTGACACCTATAGCCATCTCGCCTTAAAATGTTCTTACGAGATAGTTCTATTCTTTTCCGAGGAATATTGATAAATCGGGAAAGTCTAATGATGCTTGGCAATGGAAAGTCGGAACGAACTGAATGTAGCACAAAACCATCTTTTTTCTCGACTAACTCCGCCTTTGTGGTTAAAAGAAGAAGTAAAGCTTTTTTTGCAGAACAGATGCTGATTGGTTCATAACTTTGGTTGAGTACCAAAACTCTTGATTTCAAAGGATTACGCTGCGATTCTTTCTCGTCTTTCGATAAATCTTTGTCGAATTCCAGCCTCCTTTGAAAAAACAAAATTAAAAACAATAAAGAAAAAAACGAATAAATCGTCGAAATAATTTTAAATAAGATGTCTATGTTTAGCGATTATACTCAAAAAGCAATAGAGGTTGCAAAAGAAGCGGGGAAGATACTCCGACAAGGCTTTGGAAGTACATTTACAATTACTAACAAAGAAGGGAAAAACAACCTTGTAACCGATTACGACCACCGTTCCGAAGAATTCATAATCGAAAGCCTTTCGAAAGCGTTCCCCGAGACAATTTTCCTTGCCGAAGAAAGCGGGCTATCGAGCCAGTGGAAAAATGACATTCCAATTTGGATAATCGACCCACTCGACGGAACAGTAAATTTTGCCCACAACTTGCCTATTTTTAGCGTTTCTATTGCTCTATCACAAAACAAAGAAATTTTCACAGGAGTAATTTACAATCCAATCCTCGACGAACTATTTGTTTCGGAAAAAGGGCATGGTGCTTTCCTCAACGGAGTGAAACTCAAAGTTTCAACTAGCCAAAGGCTTGAAGAATCGTTCCTTGTAACAGGATTTCCATACAACATCGATTCGAATCCCGGATATTGTATCGACCAGTTCATTCAAATGCTGAAAATGGGAATACCTGTGCGCCGTCTTGGTTCAGCCGCATTAGATTTAGCCTATGTTGCCGCAGGAAGTTTCGATGGCTTTTGGGAAATAAATTTGAACCCGTGGGATGTCGCCGCTGGGTTTCTACTTATCCAAGAAGCAGGTGGCAAAGTTACAAAATATAACGGCGACCCATACTGGATTACCGATAACAACATCCTTGCAACAAATGGATTAATCCACGATGAACTTTCGCAAACTCTAATTTCCTGTTATCTGGAAATAACCAATGGAATTTGAAGTCGAGATAATGTCGGGTGCGGGCAATATCTTTTCCGTTATTGACAATCGGGAAAGAAAATATCCACCCAATTTAATAAGGAAATATTCAAATCAAATTTGTACCAAAAGTTATCCACAGAACAAAACTGAAGGTATTCTTCTAATCGAACCCTCGGATGAGCCAAAACAAGACTTCTCTGTGAAATTCTTTAACCCCGATGGCTCCTTTGGAATGATGTGTGGAAACGGCGGACGCTGTGCAGTAGCATTCGCTTTGGAAAAAGGATTATTTCAACCCAAGAATGAACCAATCAAATTTGACGTATGGGGTCAGGAATATTCTGCTGAAATCATTGGGACTGAAATAAAAATCATTTTTCCACCTCCAAAGTTGATTATTGAAAACAAAAAGATTGAAACAGAAACGCAGCATTTTCTTGGTGATTTAATCGACGTTGGTTCTCCACACTTCATTGTAAATTTCGATATAATTTCCAAAGGAACTAATACTAATTTTTCCAACTATCCAATTACCGAATTAGGACGTCTAATTCGCTACCATAAAGATTTTTTACCTGATGGCACCAATGTAGACATTTTCAAAATCCACAATGACCAAATTTTCCTCCGCACCTACGAACGCGGAGTTGAAGCCGAAACAGGAGCTTGCGGCACTGGTGCTATTGCTACCGCCGTTTCAGTTTTCCTTAAAAATCCAAACCGAAATTCGTTTGAAATCATTCCAACAAGCAAAGAAAAGTTAAAAGTTGTAATTTTGCACGATGATAAAAAAATCAAAGAAATAGACCTGATTGGAGGATTTAAATTCTTAGGTAAATACAAAATTTACATTGACGATTGATGTTTTACAATTTAATAGCCGAACCAAAGCCTATACAATTTCTTAAAGGAGTGGGACCTTCGCGAGCAAAAGCCTTCCATAAAACGGGAATTTTTTACGATGTCGATTTGCTATTCTATTTCCCTCGAAGTTATGTAAACAGAAGTTCGCTTCTTACCATCAAACAAGTTTACGGAAAAATACTTAAAGACAACTTTTTTATTCAAGAACCTAATTCATTGGATTTCAAAGAAGAGGTAACTATTCTTGGCAAAGTTGTAGAGAAGGAAATCCGAACAACAAGAGATAGAAAAAAATACCTTGTGGTGAAAATACAAGATTTCAATGGTGATTTCGCAAACTTGATATATTGGCAATATCCCGATTATTACGAAAAGTATTTCGAAATCAATCAATTCTACATCATTTATGGTATTGCCGAGTTAGGAATTCATAACGAAATCACATTCCACCACCCCGAAACAGAACGATTCGACCAAGCCGAACAATTTGAATTGCAAAAGGGAACAACAATCCCAATTTACCCACTGAATTCTTATTTTAAATCTGCAAAAATTAACAATAGAATTTTGAGGAAAATCATTTCGGAATCTTTAAAAGAAAGTTTACATAAAATCGAAGACATCCTTTTAAATGAAATTATCAACCAACTGGGTTATAAAGACTTGCATTATACAATTGAGAACTTACACTTCCCACAAAATCCATCGGAAATACCTAAATTATTCGAGCGATTCAAATTCACCGAAGCTTTGGTGTTTGAAATTTTCCTTGCTTTTAACAGGCAAAATCAGAAATTACACTCCAAAGCTCCAATCTTCGACACCTCTAAATCAATAATCAAAGAGTTTCATTCCAGCTTACAATTTGAATTAACTAATGACCAAAAAAAGGTAATTAAGCAAATCTTCGACGACTTAAAGAGCGGCAAACCAATGAACAGGCTTTTGCAAGGGGATGTTGGCTCGGGCAAAACAATTGTTGCCATTTTCGCAATGCTTCTTGCAAAAGCCAATAATTTTCAATCGGCAATAATGGCTCCAACTGAAATACTCGCCGAACAGCACTATTTGACTTTAAAAAACTTGTTAAAAGATTTCCCAATTCATATTGAACTTGTGGTCGGGAGTCAAAATGCCAAGCACAGAAATAGCGTTGCAAAACAAATCAGCGACCACAAAGTAGACATTATTGTTGGAACCCATGCACTTTTTGAAGGGAATTTGAAATTTGCCCGACTTGGACTTGTCATTGTCGATGAGCAACACCGATTTGGTGTTGAGCAACGCTCTCGGCTAAGAGAACTCGCTGCTAAATCGCTTGGGAACGGCTTTCTACCCCATTTATTAGTTATGTCGGCAACTCCAATTCCTCGAACGCTCGCAATGACTTTATATGGCGATTTAGATGTGTCAACAATCAAAGAACTTCCGCAGGGACGCAAACCTATAATAACAAAGATTGTCTACGAAAGCAACTTAGACAAAATGTATGAGTTCATCAGGAAGCAAATCAAAAAAGGTAGGCAAGCATATTTCGTTTATCCATTAATCGAAAAATCAGAAAAGATTGACATAAAATCGGCAAGTGAACACTGGGAACTGCTGCAAAATGAGATTTTCCCCGAATTTCGTTGTGGTCTACTCCACGGAAGAATGAAAGCCGAAGAGAAAGAGGAAACAATGCAGCGATTTAAAAGAGGCGAATACGATATACTTGTTTCCACAACAGTGATTGAAGTAGGAATAGATGTTCCAAACGCCACAATTATGGTCATCGAAAATGCGGAAAGATTTGGCTTGTCGCAACTACACCAACTTCGTGGTAGAGTTGGCAGAGGTTCAATACAATCCTATTGCTTCCTTGTTACTGATGACAAATATAATTCCTCGATGCAGAAAACACTTGCAACCGATAGCGAATCGAAATCAGTTGCTGTACGACTTAAGACAATGGAATCGACTACGGATGGCTTCCAAATTGCCGAAGTCGATTTGCAATTGCGAGGACCCGGCGATATTCTTGGGAAGCAACAATCAGGGCTTCCGCCATTCAAATACATCAACCTTGCTTACGACGGTGAAATCATTTCAACAGCATGCAAAGTTGCTTTCGAAATATTAACGTATGACCCTAACTTTACGAAACACCAAAAGTTAAAAAAATTTCTCGACCTCAAAATGATCGACAAGAATTATTTCGGTGTGGGATAAAGGGAAAAGGGTTGCCCACGTCTGGAGCAACCCCTCGTTCTTTTATTAAACTAAATCTTATTTGTTCAAAATAACCTTTTCAACACCAAAACGACCATCGATGGAGAATTGCAAGTAATAAATTCCGCTTGCAAAATTGCTCAAATCAATAGGTAATTCATAGTAAGAGTCCTTCAAATTCCTTTCGGAAAATTCAAAGAGAAGATTTCCAAACCCATCGTAAAGTTTAAAAGCGGCATTGTTTCCGTTCGTTCTGAACAAAACGCGAATTCTATCGCTGGTTGGGTTTGGTCGGATAGAAATAAGTTGTTCGTTTGCGTTCCCATCACTTTCTACCGAACTTGTGGAATATGAAGCATTTATTGGGTCGTATTCAGCCCAAGGCAAGTCCCAGCGTTCAATCAAATTTGGCGAGAATGCCCCGACATAACTAACTCTTTCGAAAAATGGATTGTCAATTGGGACGGGACCACGTCTTTCGAATGTAGCAGAATTCAAGTATGGTGCATTTGGTTTTGGCACGGGGACGTATGTGCCATTATCAGCAAAAGGGTCAATTAATTGAGCATTGTATGGGGAAGATAAATCCACATAATTGCCAAATTGTGGATTCAAAAGCCAATCGGAAGGAACACCTGGATTCTGCCCATCGGCAAAGAATAATGCAGATTTAATTCCATAGATGTAATTGTTTCTTATTTGAATAGAATCGCTGGCGGCAGCTTTTTGTCCAGCAGAAGAAAGTATTTCAATACCTTTAGGCCATCCTATCATTAAAGAGTTAAAAAGACTCATTCGAGAATTACGGCGGATTTGCACCATACTTGTAAATCGGGGATTATATTTATTTGGTCCTACGCCCGAAGTCCAACTTGTATCTTTAAGTGGACCAATAGCAGTAACATTCGAAAAGACAGCCTTTGTAAAAGGTTGATTATAAGAACCAGCAGCGTCGTTGTCCGATTCAAATAAATGGCTTTCCGACACATCCGCAATCTGCGGGTCCCTAATAGATAAAGCAAATTGTACAAAACCACTATAACCATTGTCGGTATCAAACTCGTCGTCTAATCCTTTGTATGCAATTATATATTTGGCATTTACAGTTCCACCAAACCATTCGAAGGAATCATCATTAGCATAGGAAACCATTACGTGGTCAATTTGAGTTCCCCTGCCAACAGCACCCAACGTAAGTCCATTAAGTTCTTGGTTTGGAGCAGCAGCAATTCCGGCAAATTCAATCCTAACATAGCGGAGGATTCCGCTGTTATCATCATCATTTGGATTGTTTCTACCGCCAAACCAACCACGCACTCTATTAGCATCTGCAATTCCACCTTCCAAAGCAGCTTCACCACCGGGATGGTTTGTGCTTGCCAGCCCACAAATAAGCACTCCACCCCAATCACCGGGTCGTCTTTGCCCCGGAGGCGCTGAACTTGTGAAAATTATTGGCTTTTCGGGCGTGCCAACCGCAAAGATTTTACCGCCACGATTCACACACAAAGCAGAATTTTGACCAACTGTGTCTCCTATGATTATCGTACCCGGCTCAATTTCCAGCACACCAAGAGAATCAACAAAAACATATCCATCAAGAGCATATAACTTTTTCGATGTTAATTTAACACGGGAGGTAATCGGCGTTCTTAAAACTGAATCAGGTTTTATCGGTTCTGGTTGCTCAATTTCGAATGGAGCATCATTGATATCTGTTACATTTTCATTAAGACTGCCATCGGGATTTAACAGAACCATCCTAATATAACCGGTCTGCGTTTTTACAGCAGGTACTCTCCATCCACCGTCCACTTTGCCGCGCGTTCTGCCACTATCCAAAACATTTGAGAGGCTTGAAATTGTAGTCCAAGGACCAGTTGGAGAGGTACCAAACTGAAATGCAAACCGCGAGCGATAAGTACCAGTCGTATCCCATCGAATTGTAACAGAGTAACCTGGACGAAACTTTTCGCCGCCGTTAGGATACAACAATCGAATAGTTGTCGGCTGAGCGACTATTCCAATCGAAGCCAAAATTGTTATTGCTATTGCAAGTAAAGTAATTCTTATTTTTTTCATTTTTCTAATTAATTTGTTAAACATAAAATTTTATAAGATACTGTAAGACAAAGAAATAGAAAATGTGGTTCCAATTCGATTAATTCCCCAAGTTCTGCCATTCTGCTCGTATATCGTCTTTGCATTCAATATATTCCTCGCAGATAATTTCAGATCGAACTGGGCAATCCTTTGAATAATTGCCAAATCCAAAAAGTTTTGGGGAATTTCGTAAACATGTGGGTCATTGGTCTGATACACGCCAACTTGGGAAACTCGAACAATACGTTTCCCATAGGTGTTATATGTCAATGAAAAGCTTGTACCTGTCGTTTGATTTTGGTAGAACAAACCAACATTAACGGTATATGGAGATTGTCCCCACATAGGACGCACGTCTGTTGTACCTTTGCCGCCTTGGTCAACTTCTACTCTGGAATGGATAAAAGTAACATTGGTTGTCAAAGATAAATTTTGGAGTGCACTCCAAAGGAAACCAAGATTTTTACGCAACTCAACTTCAATTCCGAAATTCTTCGCAACTCCATTAGCATTAGCAAATGTTCGAGTTAACTCACTTTGTTGCGGGAAGATTGTCTCTTCGATTGCATCGACAAAGGATTTGTAGAACAAACCAACAGAGTAAAGCTCATTCAACGACGGAAAGATTTCGTATCGCAAGTCAATATTTGTAATCAACGCACGCTTCAAATTAGGATTTCCCTGAACAAGGCACAGTTCGTAATAATCGTAGAATGCGAAAGGAGCAAACTCCCTGAACGATGGTCGCGCCAGTGTTCGACTTACCGAAGCACGAAGATTTGAGTTCTTCGATGTCATTACAATTAAATTCAACGAAGGTAAAAAGTCATTTGTCAGATAATCAAGTTGCACGGGTTGTTCGTTAATGTTATGGCTTCGTAATTGGATTAAATTACTTTCGAAGCGAATTCCACCAACAAAACGCATCGAAATATCGAACAAATTAAAACGCTGGTCTATCATCAAATAGCCGGCTATTTGTCGTTCGTCTCCATTGTAAGAATCGCTTAGTCTTGAGTCTTCGCCTATCCGCAAACCATCTTCATAACGGAAATTAGCGGGGTCAAGTATTTTATCAATATTATCATATTCACTAAGCAATTGATAGATGTCCTCGCTTAAATATGGTGATGCAGTTATTGTTATCGACCGTGCGTTGAAATTTCGGCGAGTATTATCGAACAAAATTCCGAACTTGACTTTTGTTGACCCAAAGGTTCTCTCAAAATTCGATAGGAACGATAGCTTCTCTTCGTCTAAGTTTGCAAAGAATCTACCAGCCCGAGTTCCATCGCCTTGTTGATTGAAAAGTAGTTCAAGAACAAAAGGCGTCGTTGGGTCGTATTGTGCATTAAATAATGAACGAGAGAAACGGAATCGGCGGTAATCGGGTTCATAACGATTTAATTTAGAATAGTTCGCTGTCCAATCAAATTTTAAATTTAACGGAATAATGACATTATTCCCTTGTAGCGAAGTTGTGAATAAAGTTTTTTGGGTATAGTGCATACTTCTTGTTTTAAATTCCAAAAATTGATAGCCCAAGTCTGAACCATCAAGAGTTAGAATTTCATCATCTGTGTTATTTACAATTGATGTTTTTAACGTATAAATCTGGCTCGATGGGGTTTTGAACGATAGGTTAAGCAAACCTCCAAGATTCGCAGAACGAATGTATTTTCCACCAGATGCTTTATACATTGTGTCGAAGTTCGAAAGATATGTATTCCTTTGAATAATCTGCGCATTGTTTTCGCTCGAAAACAATCCGTTTGCAGTTATACCAATCAAGTAATCAGAAACATCGAACGAAGTGGCATATTGCAAAGCAAAATTTCGATTATCGAAAGGTGTTATCGTTCTCTGCTGTTGCTTCAAGGTCTTATTCTGGAATGCTCTTGCCAATTTTTCGTACTTTTGAACTGCGCCAGTCGTATCGAAAGGATTGTTTGCAAGGCTCAACAATTGGTTAAATTCTGTCCTGTTGCTTGGGAAGCCATCGGGAAGTTTTCGCGTTCCATCATCTATTCCTAACCAATCAAGTTTTCCGCCCGGATAAGACAAAAAGCCATTCCTTTTGAAAAGCAAGTTTGAATTCTGGCTCGAAGCAATTGAGACTTTCAAAGAGGTACCAACAGGAAAATCAACAGTGTTCAGTTGGACAATTCCGCCTGCAAAGTTCCCAGGCATATCGGGCGTGAAAGACTTTACCAAAGTAACATTTTCGACAAAATCGCTGGGGAATAAATCGAAAGAAAAAACCTTTTTGTCGGCTTCAGTCGAAGGTAAAACGACACCATTTAAAGTTGCATTGCTATATCTTTCGCTTGTTCCGCGAACGAGAACGAAATCGTTATACATCGAAACGCCAGAAATTCTCTTCAGTGCCGATGATAAGCTATTGTCCGCCATTCGCTTAATTTCGGTCAAAGAAATTCCATCGGCAAGGTT
Source organism: Bacteroidetes/Chlorobi group bacterium MS-B_bin-24 (assembly GCA_003731685.1). Taxonomy (GTDB): domain Bacteria; phylum Bacteroidota; class Ignavibacteria; order Kapaibacteriales; family UBA2268; genus Naka2016. The sequence continues at coordinate 22,845 of RCNO01000004.1, read as the reverse complement.
CGATGAATTCTTCTTCAAATTTAGGATAGCAGTCTCATTATCCCGCGAGCGAACTGCTTCGACAGTAACCTCTTGGGTAGCTTTGATTTCGGGATACAATGGGACTTCGAGTTCCCTTTCTTTTTTCGGGTCTAAATTAATCAGAGACGCTTGATAGCCTATGTAGCTAACTTTGATGGAAATTTGTTGCAAAGGAACATTGCTAAGTCGAAACCTACCTTTCACATCGGTAAAAGTGCCTTTGGGAATTTCGACGATTTGGACAGTTGCACCCGGCAAAGGCTCGTTGGTTTCGGCGTCGAAAACTTTGCCCTCCAATGTAAAGGTCGCCTCGCTGGCATAAGCAAAATATGCCCAACCAACAAGAATAAAAAGAACCAACTTTTTCATAGTAAACCAAAATGTTAAACATTACAACATTCAAAATTCCCCAAGTAGTATTTGTTTTTGTTTAAAGTATTGTTAATGTTTTGTTAATAAAAAAAATTTGTTTTTATGAAAATTTTTTGTAATTTTGCGTTTTAAATATTTGGTATCTTTAATGCCTTGGCGGAGTTACTTATCAAGCCACTCTCTCTATATATTTCAACGAATTTTTTCCATTAACGTATTTTCTTATAGTAAAACTCATTTACTCAATAGTAGAAAGAAAGTGTATTTAGTTTGGATAAATCCAAAAAATTTAGTTTATTTCCTATTAGTTACTAAGTCTCGTTCGCCACCCATTGTTTAAAAACAAACACCAAAAACCTTTGAACAAAAATTAAAAACAACAAAAAACAATAATATTTTTAAAAAACTAAAAGGAGGGATTATGAAAAAAATAAAGTTATTAATAGTCTTAATTTGTTTAGCCTTTACAAACTTTTTATTTGGACAAAACTCTGATGAATGCCCCCCGCCTTATACCAGGCACATAGTTTGGGTTGGACCCGAAACTTGGCTACCAAGAGGCCATAACTGGAGTTGTGCAAAAATAGGAATAGAATATTGTTGTTATTGGGATGAGATTAGTCTCCAATTAAAATATGAAGTATCTTCTTTCTGGTTTTATTGTTTGGGGTATGGTTGTGAATGCCAGCCACCACCTAATGAATGGAATACATTTCGCTTGTGGGCAGATACTATAATTTTAATTGATGCAATAAAAAATTGTAATGTAAATTTACCGTCTTGTGATGAATTGCCAACCCCACCACAAATTAATGTTAAAGAATATATCCCCTCGTGTTGGTACTGGGAAAATTATCATTTCACAAAATACCCCAACGAAGAAGATTGGTTTCTTATTTTAAGATCTTGCAAGACCGAGCGAGGAAAATGCTTACATGAATATGTTGCTTGCATCGATTATTCTAAAGTTCCCCCAGAAATTATAATATTATTTAATAACTGGGAAATCATAGAATCACCAACCTGCCCATTTGATGAACCTACAATACCACCGCCTGGTAAAACTTGGGAGGCAACCTGGAGAACAACTTGTTTTGCAAGGAGTTGTTTTGAATGATAATTTAGTCTAAAAGGGTAGGTAAATTTCCTAATTTACCCACCTGATTTTTCAATTGTTCAATTTTTAAAAGGTGTAAAAATGTTAGCAATGATTATTGCTTTATTAGTTGTTGTAATCAATTATCCCCTAACCTCATCCGATTGGGATTTCTATAAACAATTCGAGATTAAACGAATCTCTGCAAACTTTAATGGTTCGGATTATAATGGCAACGCCCTAATTGTTTATGGCGACGGCGGGGTTATCCTACGCTCAAAAGATATTGGACAAAACTGGGAACAAATAAATTTAAACGATTCTTTAAATATTTTGGAAATGGTTCATATAGGAACTTCTTTCTATGGTATTTCTGACGCAAAATATCTTATTTACTCTTTCAATAACGGGGTAAGTTGGAATTTGGTTGACTTTGGGAACGAATTTAGATTCTACCGAATTTTCAATCTCGACTCCAATATCTTAATTGTTTCGAACAAAGGACTTTGGAAAATTAACCAAAACCTACAAAAACAAATTTTATATAACTGGGATTGGGATACGCTAAAATTTTCGACAGAACTTGTTGGGAAAACATTATTTTATTCCTCATATAAAGGCGTAATCAATTTTTTAAGCCTAACCGATAGTACAATTGGAACTTTGAATTTGGACTCTTTGGGTATTTGTACCAATTGCCCTATTCCTTATGGCTTCTTTTCGGACAAAGTGAACTCACTCTATTTCTTTGTCGAAGAGAAATTATATGAATATGATTTAAAATATAGAACCATAAAATTTCTATATTCGCCTGAATCTGTCAAAAATTCTGCCTTTTTTGCTCGGAACGATAATATTTATCAAATTTACTCAAAAAAATTCGAATCTTTACATTTGGATTCCTTGTATTTTGGAAAGTACGATAAACAAAATCAAAATTTCATATTATTGAAAACTCCATTCAACGACCGTTATATCTGGAACATTAAGTTAAAGAACTTAAACTTCATTACAAACGACACTTTAATAGTAGTAGGCGATGGGAAACTAATTTACATTTCTTACGACGGTGGAATAAATTGGACATTAAAATCTTTGCTCAACGAATTTTCGACCTTTTTTCTGCTCGATACTTTGCATTTCCGCTCAATTGCTCCCTATGCAAGGTTTTTTGCAACCAATAATGGGGGTGTAATATGGTTACCTCAGAAAAATTACGATACTTCCTACCTTTTTCAGCCTTTTCAAAATCCCTTTTATCCAGGTAATTTCATATTTTTTCTTGACGCAAACAAAGGTTTTTTCATCGCTCAAAGTGACAACCTCGATAAAATAGCAAAAACCAAAGATGGTGGTGAAACTATTGAAATCCAGCCTTTAAAAGGTTTCCAACATTTTAGCACTAACCTTCCGCTACTTACAAAATTTGACTCTTCGGTAATACTTGTAACCATTAGCGTCATACTTGGTGGTTATTTAATTTTTGACAAAATTACCCCCGATTTGGAGTTTCAAAGAATAACTTATTTTAAAAAGCTTTTGTTCTACTACCTTTTCAATATTGACAATTCACTATATGCAATTGGCAACGACACAACCCAAAACAATCCCAATCTTTATTGTTTATACATCTCTCGCGATACCGCCCTGAACTGGGAAAAAGATACTTGTTTTCTTTTCAAAGTGCCGGGATTTTTTTCGACCGATCTTTCAAATGTTAATCGAATTGACACAATTTTACTTTTAACTTTTAGTTCTTTCCAGAAATTCCCTAGTTCATCTGGAATAATCACATTGTTAGCTTTTAATATTAAAACAAGACAATTAATCGAGGTTCTACAAACCGACAATTTTTCTCCTTCTTTTGCAATTAAAATTAAAAGACAAATTGCACTCTTTGATTTAAATGGTAGTGTAAAATTTATTCCAATTGATTCATTAAAGCCCAGTGCAAAGTTATACAACTATACTTTTAGGCGTTTCTCCCCTCCGAAAATTTTCCCATATACAGGATTATTTAATTCCGGTTTGACAGGTGTTATTGGCGATTCAATTTTTGCGTTTGTTGCATACGATAGTCTATTTAAATCGGATGCTCTATTCATCGCAAAATGCAAAACTTGCGACAGTATTAACATACCTTCTGAACCACCTTATATTCCAGATATAAGTATAACTGAACCATATCCTAATCCAACTTCGAAAGTTATTCGGTTTAAAATATTTTGGAACCAAAAATACGATATTAGCCAAGTTAGATTTAATATTTACGATTTAACCGGTAGAGCATTGGCAGAAATTCGTTCCTTTAGTATTGTAAAGTTGAATAATTACTCAGCAGAAGTTTGGACGGATGTTTCAGCCTTTTCAAAAGGCATTTATATCATTGTGGCTACCTTAGGCAATACAATTAAATTCAAAACTTTTATTATTGATTAATTTTTGTAATTACTCAATTTAATCCACCTAAGTTGTAGGAGCGAATAATTATTCGTTACTACAATCTATTAAATTATTTGGTGGCCTGACCGAAAACTTTCCTTCGTAACCTCGACGGAATTCATAACAAAAAGACATCGGATGTTTACGAAACATCCGATGTCTGAAAAAATTACAAATTCTCATAGGGGCGAACCTGTATGTTCACCTCCTGTTCTTACGGGTTTGCCACTTATGCTACATCTTTTGACGAAATCTTTTGTTGCCCAAAAAGGCATCTTTTTTAAGACCAATTCGTGAATTGCATTAACAATAGAGAAAAATGTAGTAAATTTTCAAATTAAAATTTAGAAAGGATTTTAATGAGCAAATTCCATTATTTAATTTCTCAACCGAAACAGAAACTTAAATCCTAAAATTGTTTGAATTGCGATTGATACATTGTGAATATGAAACTAAAATATTTGGATGTAATCGAAAAAATTAATAAATTCGTTAATGATTTCTACTTAAATTATGAAAAAATTATACTACATAATCATTGTATTGCCCATTGTGTTTAACATTGCTTCTGCTCAATCGCCAACCGTTTCAGCAGTTGCTCAAAATGCGCTCAATAAAGTTGGGCGGAATTTCTTCATCGAAAACAAAGGACAGTGGCACCCGGATGTGTTATTTTTAGCACGCTTGGGCGGTTTGGATGTATGGATAACGAAGTATGGTGTAAATTACACTTTTTTCAAGTTAGAAGAAGTTCCATCCTCACAACAGAGTGAGCGTCGTTTGCCTGACAAATTTGAGCACAAAGATTACATTCTGCTTGGACATCGTGTGTTAATGAAGTTACAGGGTCACAATGAAAGTCCTGTTCGAGAAGGCAAAGAGAAGCTGGAAGGTTATTATAACTATTTCATTGGAAATGACCCGAGCAAATATGCCTCATTTGTAGGACTTTACAAAGAAGCCATAGTAAAGGATGTTTACAAAGGCATAGACATACGCTATTATTTTGACAAAGGCAGTTTGCGTTATGATTATATTGTACATCCCGGAGCGGATCCATCAAAAATTGTATTTAATTTAGAAGGCAGTGATAAGACTTACATAAACAGTCAAGGCAATTTGGTATTTACAACAAGATTTGGCGAAGTTGCCATTGCAGAGTTGAAAACTTATCAAGAGAAAGACAAAAAGTGAATAAAGAGCTGGTTTGTACGGAAGAACGGTCAATTGAGTATTACCTTAGCAAACTACGATAGAACCCAAGCACTAATTATAGACCCTTTAATATATTCTACCTACCTTGGTGGAAATGATATTGATGAAGTTCGTGGTATCACCATAGATTGTAGCGGGAATACGTATGTGACCGGATATACAAGATCAACCAACTATGATGTGACCCCGGGGGCATTTCAAACGAAATATGGAGGATATGGTAATGCATTTGTCACTAAGCTCAATGCGAGTGGGAGTGACTTGGTGTATTCCACCTACTTTGGGGGAAGTAAAGGTGATGATGCTTATGGTATAGCCATTGATGGTAGTGGGAATGTGTATGTGACGGGCTTTACATATTCAGCCAACTTTCCTGTTACCCCAGAAGCATTTCAAACAAAACATGGAGGAGGATGTACTGATATTTTTGTCACGAAGCTCAATGCAAGTGGAAACGACTTGGTGTATTCTACCTACCTTGGAAGGAGCGGTAAGGACAGAGGTTTTGGTATAGCCATAGATAGCAGAGGGAATGCCTATGTGACGGGGTGGACAAATTCTGGCGACTTTGATGTTACTCCGGGGGCATTTCAAACGAAATATGGAGGAGGGCCATGGGATGTTTTTGTCACGAAGCTCAATGCGAGCGGGAGTGGCTTGGTGTATTCCACCTACCTTGGGGGGAGTGGTGATGATGTAGGTAATGGTATAGCCATAGATAGCAGAGGGAATGCCTATGTAACGGGGTGGACAAATTCTGGCGACTTTGATGTTACTCCGGGGGCATTTCAAACGAAATATGGAGGAGGACCTTGGGATGTTTTTGTCACGAAGCTCAATGCGAGTGGGAGTGATTTGGTGTATTCTACCTATCTTGGTGGGAGCGGTGAGGATGGAGGTAATGATATAGCAGTAGATGAAAGTGGAAACGCGTATGTAACGGGGTATACATATTCAACCGACTTTGATGTGACCCCAGGAGCATTTCAAACGACGTTTGGAGGAGGAAAATATTATGCCTTTGTCACGAAGCTCAATGCGACTGGAAGGGGCTTAGCGTATTCTACCTACCTTGGGGGGAGTGGTGATGATTTTGGTTGGGGAGTTGCCGTAGATATTAGCGGGAATGCCTATGTAACTGGTTATACTGGTTCAACCGACTATGATGTTACCCCAGGAGCATTTCAAACGACAATAGGTGGAGCTGCTGATGTCTTTGTCACGAAGCTCAATGCGAGTGGAAGTGGCTTGGTGTATTCTACCTACATTGGGGGGCGTCGCAATGATAGGGGTTTTGGTATTGTCATAGATGTTAGTGGGAATCCATATGTGACAGGGTTTACAAATTCAACCGACTTTATTGTTACCCCAGGAGCATTTCAAACAGGATATGGAGGCGGAGGCACTGGATATTCAGAAGGAGGAGATATCTTTGTCCTGAAGTTATGTATAGTTAGTATCTTTTTAAGTTCTGGGGAAGGTACTGACCACCAAAAGGTATGTATCAATACACCTATTCCTCACATTACCTACACAACGACTGGAGCCATAGGAGCGACCTTCAGCGGTTTGCCGCCCGGAGTATATGGAAGTTTTGCTAATGATATTGTAACTATAAGCGGTACACCTACGATAAGTGGCACATTTAACTACACAGTAACCTTAATCGGTGGATGTAGCAACGAAACAGCTAATGGCATAATAATTGTAAAACCAGACAACACAATAACCTTAACCTCAGATGCGGGTACAGATAATCAAACGGTATGTATCAATTCTCCTATCACTAACATTACATATACTACGACCGGTGCCAAAAGAGCAAAGTTCAGTGGCTTGCCTCCTGGGGTTATGGGCAATTTTTCGTATGGCAAGGTTACTATAAGCGGCATACCAACAGACACCGGCACATTTAACTATATGATAATTTTAACAGGTGACTGTGGCAACAAAACAATAACTGCTAATGGCACCATTACCGTAAAACCAAACAACAACCCAATAACATTAACCTCAGCAACGGGCACTGATAACCAAACGGTGTGTATCAATACACCTATCACAAACATTACCTACACTACGACCGGAGCTACTGGAGCTACGTTCACTGACTTACCTCCCGGGGTTATAGGCAATTATGCGGATGGTAACATCACCATAAGCGGGATACCAATGGCAAGCGGCACATTTAATTACTCGGTAACCTTAAAGGGTACCTGTGGCAACGTAATGGGCAGCATTACTGTAAAGCCAAACAACACAATAACATTAACTTCTGATGTGGGTACAGATAATCAAACGGTGTGTATCAATACACCTATCACTAACATCACCTACACAACGACCGGAGCCACAAGAGCAATGTTTAGTGGCTTGCCTGCGGGAATTACAGGAAAATATGAAGGCGATAACATAACAATCAGTGGGATACCTACGGTAAGTGGCACATTTAACTACACGATAACCTTAACCGGTGGCTGTGGAAAAACAACAGCTATGGGTAATATTACGGTTATTGGTTGTCCGGGAATAGAAGTACTTTGGTACATATTTCCCAATCCCACTACCGGCATCTTTATTTTACAAACCAAAAAAGGTGGTGTTTTCGAGTTGATAGACATATCTGGAAAGGTTATTCAAACTTATAATGTGCAAAATCCAGCCGAACAAATACAGGTGGATTTGCCCTGCGGAGTGTATTTTATCCGTGAAACAAAAAGCGGATATACACATAAATTGGTCATAGAATAAAAATCGAATTCTAATTTTAAAAATAATGGAATTTATTTTGAATAAGTTTTCTATATCATTGAGCTATGAAAAAAAATCGATTATACAAAAATTTAAATCATAAATTTATCTATTTCCATTGTTACAATGTGGATATCAATCAAATTAATTAGTCGAAACTAAATCCTTTTTTTAAGATATCTTATTTCCTGATTTTTTTGTAATTTTGTGTTTTAAAAAAGACTTAAAATGGAAAACAAATTTTCTGTATACATCGAAACATACGGATGCCAGATGAATCTAAGCGATACAGAAATTGTATCGCGAGTAGTGAAAAACGCAGGCTACGACCTTGTCGATAGCCCTCGCAAAGCAAATGTTGTCCTTTTGAATACTTGTTCAGTGCGCGAAAACGCTGAACGAAAGATTTTCGAGCGTCTTTCGCAATTAAAAAAATTCAAGCAAAATGGCGAGCCTTTCGTAATCGGAATTCTGGGATGTATGGCAGAACGGCTCCGCCATAAGTTGCTCGAAGAAACACAAGTTGTCGACCTTTCGGTTGGACCCGATGAATACCGAAAAGTCCCGGAGTTGATTCAGAAAGCATTTGCTGGCGAAAAAGGCATAGCAGTGCGTTTGTCCAGAGTCGAAACCTACGACGATATCGAACCTCTCCGCAAGGAAGGAATTTCGGCGTGGATTTCCATTATGCGTGGTTGCGATAAATTCTGCACCTATTGCGTTGTTCCATACACCCGCGGCAGAGAACGCTCCCGTCCTCTTAATTCAATTGTGAACGAAGTTAAAAAGCTTTGGGACGAAGGTTACAAAGAAGTTACACTTCTTGGACAAAATGTAAATAGCTATCGCTGTCCGCAATCGAATGCCGATTTTGCCGACCTTTTGAAAGCCTGTGCTCTTGCTGTCCCTAAAATGAGAATTCGTTTTGTAACCTCGCACCCACAAGATATGAGCGATAAACTAATCGAAACAATCGCAGAATACTCCAACATTTGTAAATACATACACTTGCCAATACAAAGCGGTTCCAACAGGATTTTGGAACTAATGGGCAGGAACTATACATTTGAACATTACCTTGGTAGGATTGAGAAAATACGCAGTCTTATGCCCAATTGTGCTCTCTCTACCGATATTATTGCAGGATTTCCAACCGAAACAATAGATGACCACCAAGCCACGCTCCGAGCATTAGAAATCATCCGTTTCGACGGGGCTTATATGTTCCGCTACTCGCCTCGGGAACATACAAAAGCCTACAAAATGCCCGACGATGTTCCAGACAAAGAAAAAATCCGTAGGCTCAACGAAATCATCGACCTGCAAAACAAAATCTCAAAAGAAATTAACGAAACTGAGCATAACAAAATCCACGAAGTTTTAGCCGAAGGACCATCGAAAAAAGACAAAACGAAATGGCAAGGAAGAACCGATACAAACAAAGTTGTAATTTTCGAACCAAAACGAAATGTGGCTACTGGCGAATTGATTCGCGTGAAGATTACTAACTCAACTTGCGCGACATTGTTCGGCAAAATTGTTGATTAAGCAAGTTTAACAGCTTTAACTTCTTTGATTCGCATTTTCAAAATTCTTTCAACTCCGCCCCGCAATGTCATTACTGCACCGGGGCATCCAGCACAGGCACCAGAAAGGGAAACATAAACCACACCCGAATCCACCTTCCGGAGCATTATCCGTCCTCCATCGGCTTCGATTATTGGACGAATTTCCCTTTCTATGACTTTTTTGACTTCGTTAAAAAGTTTTTCATCCTCAATACTCATTTCATACCTTTGTAATTTATTCATTTGATTCTTGCAAAGATTTCAGAATTTTCGACCAAGTGTCTTTCAAAGTTACTGTTCGATTGAAAACTGGTTTCCCGGGCTTGGAATATTTCGAATCCACACAGAAATACCCAATCCTTTCAAATTGGAAACGTTCTTCGGGCTTTGCATCTTTCAAAAATGGCTCGGCATATCCAGTCTTTATCTCTAATGAATTTGGATTTATGTAATCCAGAAAAGTTTTGCCTTCTTCAACATCGTTGGGATTCTCTTTGATAAACAATCTATCGTAAAGCCGAACTTCGACGGGGAAACAATGCCTTGCCGAAACCCAATGAATAGTCCCAAGAACTTTTCGACCATCCGGAGAACTTCCGCCACGAGTGGCAGGGTCATAGGTACAATGAACTTCGACGATTTCGCCAGTTTGTGGGTCTTTGACTACATCGGTACAAGTTATATAATATGCATAGCGGAGGCGGACTTCTCTTCCCGGAGCCAGTCTATAATACTTTTTGGGCGGATTTTCCATAAAATCATCTCTTTCGATGTAAAGTTCCTTCGAAAAAGGAACTTTGCGAGTGCCCATCGACAAATCCTCGGGATTATTAATCGCATCCATCTCTTCGACAAGGTCGTCGGGATAATTATCAATTATAACTTTCAGAGGATTGAGAACAACGAATGCTCTTTGAGCCCTCTTGTTTAAATCGTCCCGAATGCAGTGCTCCAGAACTGCAATATCGACTATGCTCTCTTTCTTCGAAACACCAATAATTTCTGCAAAATTACGAATTGATTCAGGTGTGTATCCGCGTCGCCGTAAACCACGAATTGTAGGCATTCGCGGGTCATCCCATCCATCCACAATTCCCCGCTGAACCAATTCTAACAACTTTCGTTTACTTAGAACAGTATAGGAAAGATTTAACCGAGCAAATTCTATTTGTTGCGGATGATAAACTCCCAACTGGTCAAGAAACCAATCGTAAAGAGGTCTATGGTCTTCGAATTCTAATGTACAAATTGAATGCGTAATTCTTTCGATTGAGTCTGAAAGGCAGTGAGTGAAATCATACATCGGGTAAATGCACCATTTATCCCCAGTTCGATGGTGAGTAGCGTGTTTAATACGATAAATCACGGGGTCACGCATATTTAGATTTGGAGATGCCATATCAATCTTTGCCCGCAAGGTTTTGGCGAAGTCGGGGAATTCCCCTTTTCGCATACGCTCAAAAAGTTCAAGGTTCTCTTCCACCGAGCGGTTACGATATGGGCTTTCAATACCGGGTTCGGTTAGGGTTCCGCGTGTTTGTCGGATTTCCTCTTGGGACAAATCGCATACGTATGCTTTGCCCATTTTAATCAATCGTACAGCATATTCATATAGCTGGTCGAAGTAATCCGAAGCAAAATACATTCTGTCGCCCCAGTCGAAACCCAACCACCGAACATCTTCGATGATGGCATTCACATATTCTTCATCTTCTTTTGTGGGATTCGTATCATCAAAGCGCAAATTGCACAAGCCACCAAACTCTTCGGCAAGTCCAAAATTCAAGCAAATACTTTTTGCATGACCAATATGCAAGTATCCATTTGGCTCGGGAGGAAATCGGGTGTGAACACGGCCTCCCCACTTGTTGGTCTTCAAATCCTCAATGATTATTTGTCGAATAAAATTTCGTGCTATTCTTTCCTTTTCTTCCTCGCTCATCATATTGTTCATTTCGTTATTCATAACCACCACAAAAAAACAAAATTAACTATCCCAAAGCAATTTTTTTTCAAATTCATAAATTTAATAACCACCGCTACTTAATTTCTTGTATGCTTCGAGTATTTCCGAAACATATGCTGAACTTTTATTGTAAGCAAAAAGAGCCTTGAAATATGTATTTGCATCCTCTTTGCGGAATCCATTTTGTTTCAGGAAATTAGCAACGCTAAAAATAGCATCATCCAAATTAAACAAATCAACGTGTCCATCGCCGTTCCCATCGGCACCATAAATCAAGTAGCTTGATGGAAGGAACTGAGGAATGCCGAATGCACCCGAATACGACCCAAATAAATTTGTAACATCAAGAATTTTCCGGCTTTGAATTTCAACCAGTGCTTTCAACTCCTTAAATGCAAAATCTTGTTTCGATTTTGCCCTTTTCAAAATATCTGAATTCAAACTATCCTTGTTCGATAACATATCGAAATGACTTCGGAATTCATTAGAATTTTGCAATAAATCATTACCAGCAGCAATGCTAAAGAAAACGCTCAGAATATGATGGTTCCCCGTGTTGCTTCCAAAGCGAGATTCTACCCAAAGGATTAAAGCTATTATCCCCTTTGGAATGCCGTAAATGCGTTCTGCTTTATCCAAAATATCAAAATTATTTTTGATAAACTTTGCAATAACTTTGAGTGGTATCGGTTCCTGTTTTAAATTTGGGTTTATTAACGTCCTTCCAATAATGTTTATCCTTATGTATCTTTCCTCGAAATGTGTTCTGTAATCATTAATCAATGTAAACAAAGAAACTGTATCGACGCGTTGCTTCAAGAGTGTATCTATTGCAGATTTGAATAAATGGTACTTAATATTTTTTTTAGTTCCATTGAATTCGAATGAAATTTGGTAAGTTATTATAGGTAGGAAAATAATTCCAACCAAACATATTTGAACCTCTTTTTTACCAATCCAAGTTCGGATATATTTTATCAACATTTTATTCATTTCAAAATGACAAGTTAAAAATATGGCTCCAATTACAAAGCAAGAGAAAAAACTATGTGTTCAACTTTGAAAAATTTGAATTAATTTTGAATTTTTTATTGCTATGGAATCGCTTTTAACTTTTGATAATGTCATCGAAAATTTAGACATCATAAGTACCGAAAACATTTCAGACAATTTTATCATCCAAAATATTAGTACCGACACAAGAACAATTGAGCCCGGGGACATTTTCGTTGCGTTGCGTGGTTCAAAATTTGATGGGCATAACTTTGTTGAAGAAGCAATTCGCAAAGGGGTATCTTTATGCGTTGTTGAACAAGATTGGTTCACATCCAATCCAAAGAACAACTATCCTTTAATCGTTGTAAAAGACTCTTTGTTTTTTCTTGGCGAGCTTGCCAATTTGTACCGAGAGCACTTCGATATTCCTTTTGTAGCTGTGGCAGGCTCGAATGGGAAAACAACCACGAAGGACTTCATAGCCCATATACTTTCGCAAAAATTTAATGTTTTAAAAACAGAAGGAAATCTTAACAACCTTATTGGTGTTCCCCAAACTTTGTTCAAACTAAGAAAGGAACATCAAGTTGCAGTAATTGAGATCGGCACTAATCAACCCGGCGAAATTGCTCGATTATGCGAAATTATTCAACCAACGGATGGGGTCATAACAAACATTGGGAAAGAGCATTTAGAATTTTTTTACGACCTCGACGGAGTCGAAATGGAAGAAACTTCCCTTTTTGGTTATCTTCTTAAACATTCTGGCTTCGCATTTGTTAATATGGACGACCCTCGGCTTATGCGATATACAAAGATTCTTGAAAATAAATTTACTTATGGTTCAAACGAAAATGCTATTTTACAAGCTAAAATCAAATTAAACAATGAATTAATTCCTGAAATCGCTTTCAATTATGAAGATATAAACATAAATGTTAAGTTACGAAATTCAGGACTTTCCGTCGCTCTTGCAAGCATTCCTGCCGTTGCAGTAGGAATCAAATTCGGATTGACCGAACAGGAAATTACTAAAGGTTTGGAATCCTTCACGATTCCAGAAACAAACACAACAGGCAGAATGCTGATTAAAAAGATTAAGAACGCAGTAATCATCAACGATACATACAATGCCAACCCTTCCTCGATGCAAATGGCTTTGGAAAATTTACGACTCTTTGAATCGAACCAACCCAAAATTGCTGTTCTGGGCGATATGCTTGAACTCGGTGAAGTTTCGCACGAGGAACACAAGGCAACAATCACTTTGGCAAGCGAAATTTGTCAAAATGTTTTTATCTACGGCGAAGAAATGCGTAAAGCCTTCGATGTACTTCCAAACAAAGCAAATGTTAGCTGGTTCCCAAATAAACAAGATATTGTAGCACAATTAATTAACACATTCGTACCGGGTGAAATTATACTCTTCAAAGCTTCGAGGGGTATGAAATGTGAAGAAATTCTTTGGGAATTTGTTAATAAAATAAACAATTAGATTATGTTATACTATCTTGCATTGTGGATTAATCAAGTGTTACATCCCCCGGGATTTGGTGTTTTCCAATACATTACATTCCGTTCTGCCGCAGCTGCAATTACCTCGCTTTTAATTAGTTTTTGGATTGGACCAAAAATTATCAAATATCTGCGAGAGAAACAGATAAAGGAACAGAACAAAAACGAACTCAACGGGGTTGGGAACCATTCCCTCAAAGCAGGAACACCAACTATGGGTGGCATCATTATCCTTTGTTCAGTTTTAATCCCAACCCTTCTTTGGGGCGAGGTTAGGAATGCCTATGTTATTACCATTTTCATTGCAACATTGTGGATGGGTTTGGTTGGTTTCCTCGATGACTACCTTAAAGTTGTCAAAAAGAAACCCAAAGGACTTATTGCAAGATGGAAACTGCTCGGGCAAATTATCTTGGGACTTTTTGTTGGCATACTGATTTATTTTTTCCCCGAAGTCTTTGCCGACAACTTTCAGAAATTCAATACATTGACGACAGTTCCCTTTGCAAAAAATTTCAACTTCGATTTCTCTTATTTTTACATTCCAGTAGTAATATTCATTATCACTGCAACATCTAACGCAGTCAATTTGACCGACGGGCTCGATGGCTTGGCAATTGGAACTGTCGGTATTGCCTTCTTGAGTATTTCAATCATAACTTATGTCACTGGTAACATTATTTACTCGGATTATCTAAACATTATTTATTTAAAAGGTTCGGGGGAATTGACAATTTTCTGCGCCGCATTAGTTGGTTCGGCTTTGGGCTTCCTCTGGTACAATTCTTACCCGGCACAAGTTTTTATGGGTGATACTGGTTCGCTCGCTCTCGGAAGTGCTTTGGGTGTTATTTCTATTCTTATTAAGAAGGAATTACTGCTTCCAATTATTGGTGGTGTTTTCTTTGCCGAAACCCTGTCGGTCATACTTCAAGTTTCATATTTTAAATACACCAAAAAGAAATACGGCGAAGGGCGAAGATTATTCCTCATTGCACCTTTACATCATCATTTCGAAAAGAAAGGATTGCACGAATCCAAAATTGTTATCCGATTCTACATCGTTGCAGTAATGCTTGCTATAATCGCTATGACAACATTCAAGGTTAGGTAATTTTAATTAGATGTGAAGGACAAGTTCGGCAATCGCTCGAACCAAAGCCAAAAATTGGAAAGTGTCCATTAAATTTTCTAAAAGTTTCAAGATTTATCAAACATTCGTTGCGTTCAGGCAAATTTCTGATGATTTTTATCAAAACAACTTTACCAAATGGCAAAAGATAGTCAATATGCCAGTGCATTTTCTTATTCTTTCTTATGTGTCTACTGATTCGGGATAGAACATTTTTACCTCCACTGCCGGTATAAACATACAACCCTTTACGGCAAAGAATGCGATTGAATCTTGGAATAAAGACCTCTACGTCTTCTCTTAAATAAAAGTATATTTGGTAAATGTCATACCCCATTTTGTTTATAGAAAGAACTTAAAAAATCGAAAAGCCAGTTGGGAAGCAAAGCAATAAATTTGGTCAAAAGAACCATTGGGAAAGGGAAGGCAATAATTTTCTTACGATTAATTATCCCCCGCCAAATAATATCGGCAGCTTTTCCGGGGTCCATCAAGAAAGGCATTGGGAAACGATTTTTGGCTGTCATATCAGTTCGAACAAACCCGGGCTTAATGGTTAGGACATCGATTCCAATTCGTTTGAGTTCAATCCTTGCAGCCTCGGATAATCGGGTCACAGCCGATTTGCTCGAACAATAGGCACTACTAGACAAAAAACCCCTCACATCGGCAAGCGAGCTAACAATTGCTATAATGCCTTTCTCAGCCATCAAACTTGCCAAAACTTCAAGTGCATAAGCAATACTGAAAACATTCACCCTATAAATGCGCTCAAATGACTCTGAATAATTATTTTCCATAATCCATTTGTTTTCGGAGATTCCCGCATTCAGAACAACAATGTCGAAGTTCCTTGCTTTGCTTGCAGCTAATTTGATTGTATTTTGGAAACTATTTTTCTCCGATACATCGCAAGGGTAAATATTGGCAATGGAACCCTGGGATTCCAATTTGGCTTTAAGTTCAAGCAAACGAGCTTCATTGCGAGCAATGAGATGGAAATTAGCATTTTCTGAATCGGCAATTTTAGTTGCAAGGGCAAAACCAATCCCTCGCGAAGCACCCGTGATTAATATTTTCTTCATATCCTTTAAACTCTAAATTGTTTAAGTTTTTCCAACCCCTCTAAAAGTGTTTCTTTCTTTTTTGCAAAACAAATGCGAAGCATAGTTTTCCCTTCGTGCGACTTTCGGTAAAATGGTGAAGGTGGAATTGTGGCTATTTTATATTTTATTACAAGCTCTTTGGCAAGTTCCACATCATCCTTTCCAACCTGCGGAAATTCAACCATCAAAAAGTAACTACCAAAGGGCTTAAATGGCTTAAAATTCGTTTCCAAAAGCCCGTTGAACATTATATCTCGTCGTTCCTGATACTCTTGTCGGAAAATTGGAAGATACTCGTCCAATCTCGAAAATGCATAAGCCATTGCGTGCTGTCCCGGAGTGTTAATTGTAAATGTTGTCCATTGGTGCACTTTTCTAATTGCATCTGTCAAAATAGGATTTGTAACAGCCCACCCAATTTTCCATCCCGTCATACTAAAAGTTTTACCGGTGGATGAAATCATAATTGTTCTCTCTCTTTGCCTATCAAGAGTTAAAAAGGAAATGTGAGGGATATTATCATAAGTCAAAAATTCGTAAACTTCATCGCTAATTATATAAAGATTATATTTTTTAGCAAGTTCATAGATAAAAGTCAATTCCTCTTGCGAAAAAACTTTACCGGTTGGGTTATGCGGGTTGTTCACAATGATGGCTTTTGTTTTGGAACTAATAGCAGATTCCAACTCTTTAAAATCGAATTTGAAATCCGGTTTGTAAAGGGTAACAAATTTTGGAATTCCCCCAGCAAGTAAAACATCGGAAAGATAAGCATCGTAAAAGGGTTCAAACAGAATCACCTCGTCCCCTTCATCAACAAGAGCAAGAATTGTGGAAAACAAGGATTCAGTTGCACCAGCAGTTATTGTTATTTCATTTTCAAAGCTAAATTCTACACCATAATGCCTGCTGTAAACTTCTGAAATTATCTTTCGCAAAGAATGGATACCTTGGGTAGGTGCATATTGGTTTTTGCCCTCGAGCATTGATTTGTAGGCTGCTTCAATTATCCACTCGGGTCCGCTAAAATCGGGAAACCCTTGGCCCAGATTAATAGCCTTATGCTCAAAGGCAAGAGCACTCATCAAACCAAAAATTGAATCTTCAATTGCAGAAATTCTTTTTGCAACCATATCCACCCCAAATAAATTCAAAATTACCCATTATTCAATTTCTACCCAAACTGAACTCAAATTCACTTTTCACCAAGTTTGTTTTTTGCTCTTAATTTTTTAATTTATATTTTTGCTTTTAATTATTTAACAAATGTTAAAAAAGGTTATGGAAAGTAATCAACGACCGAAAGTAATCAGTGGGGTACCGGCACTAATTTATCTTTTTCGAGAAGCAATTTTGTCATTGGTTCCAGTTTTGGAAAAAGCAAAAATACCTTGGCGGGAAATCGACTTATTCGACGATGTTTGTGAATCTATATTCCAAATCATTGTTCAACCCAAAATCGAAAGTTACTTTTTAAGCAAGCAAACCGAGGCTCCCCCACTCGCCAAATACGGCTATTTCTACAAAGATTATTTCAAAACGGGCTATATCGAAGTTATACCCGAAAAAGTTGAACATCCAAGCGGAATTTACGTTTTCGTTATGTTTACTTCAAAAAAACAACCCTTCGACACTGTGGTATGCAATCTTATTGACGAAAAAGGTAATGTATTGAAACGAGATGTTGAAATACCCTATGACGAGGTAAGTTTTCGCTTCCGCTATCAATCCTCTAAAGGAGAAACATATATAATTAAATAGGCACAGGAGGGCTTATGAAAAAGTTTGTTCTTCTCTTAATTTTGTTGATTTCAACATCAACAATCTTAATTTCGCAAAGTAGCCGTTGGCGACTTGTACTTCCAGCAGTTACTTTCGACGTTGCAGTCAATCCACATAACCTCAACACAATATTCGTTGGAGGCGAGGGGAACCTGGTCTATCGGTCTTATGATGGTGGACTCACTTGGGACACTGTGGTCATATTCGCGAGAATGGGTTTATCTCGACTAAATAATGTGCTAATTCTTCCGAACGACACAAACATTGTTCTTGTTGGGGGTCTAAATTTTGGCAACATAGTACGTTCAACGGACCAAGGAAAAACTTGGCAAGTCGTTCTTGCCAAAAACCACGCTATCGACCTTAATGGTAAAGCTATGCTTTACAAACCCGACAAACCGAATGTAATCTACGCAGGCGATTTCAAATGGGGTGTAATATATCGAAGCACTGATAACGGAGCCACTTGGGACTCGCTTACCAAAATTCCCACCGAAATCTGTTCAATTGGTTTACGGGAAGACAGCACGAATATCATTTTAGCAGGAAGTATGTATGGTGAAATTTACCTTTCGCAAGATACTGGACATACTTGGATATTCTGCGATTATTTACGCCGACCAGATAGCCTTCAGAAAGATGTAGAAATAACAAGAATCGAATTCTCGCCTCGCGACCCACGTACGGGTTACGCTGTCGTTACCTATTTGTTTCCTTTGAACAAGAACAACGGAGGATTACACAAAACCACCGATGGTGGATACACTTGGGATTTGCTTGCTTTTCCCGATACAAGCATTTGGGCTTTGGCTGTAAAACCTCGTGGCGACAAGGATGAAATCTTCATCGGCGGATATACCGAAGATTTAAGTACTCAATCAACTATGTACGTTCCAGGCGTCGGAATTGTCAGAATCTCCACCGATGGCGGCGAAACTTGGTTGAACTTCGATGACAAGGTGTATTGGGTAATCGAAAGCCTAGGGGCAAACTCCGACTTAAACGCTGTTCAATGTTTTAACGATACCGTTTATGCTGCTGGCGATTATGGCATCTTTCGGGTGACTTACAATGGTGGACAATACTTTTCGAATAATAATCTCGATGACACCACTAATATCAAAGGAATGTATTTTTGGAATACCAAAAATGGTTACATTTGTGGAGACAATGGATATTTGCAAAGAACTTACAACGGCGGTTTTAAGTGGTTCAAAATCAACCTCCCCACAAAAAACAATCTGAAAGCAGTTGTATTTATCGATACCACCATTGGTGTTGTGGTTGGCGAAAGAAGTACAATTTTGCGAACTACCAACGCAGGCAAAACTTGGACTGACCTCGGAATCGATTATCCCTGCGATTTCAATGGCTTAAAGTTCCGCAATGGCTTCCTTTATGCATTCGGAACAAATGGTACTATCTTTCTTTCACAAGATTCGGGAAAATCTTGGTCAAAAGTTCCACTTGCAATAAACGAGAATATTACTGGTCTCGCTTTTAAACAAATCAACTCAATTTACATCATCACTGCAAATGGAAAAATTTATCATTCTTCCGATTTCTCTTCATTGGAACTAAAATTTTTCGACGACTCTTTTAAATTCAATGACATTGCCTTTGCTAATGATTCAATTGGATTTGTAGTAACAAACAAGTTTTTCCATCTAAAAACAACCGATGGTGGCAATACTTGGACACTCGAAAAAAATGTTATTAACAGGAAGCTAAATGCAATAGGATTTACTGGCGACACGGTCTATTTCGTTGGGCAATATGCAATTATTTTCCGGTCTACTGATTTAGGAGCTACTTGGACACCCAGGTCTGGTGGCTCCGGACCTAAGGCAAATGTTTGGCGTGCATACTATTACGAAAATAATGGCAGAGAAATTCTTTTTATGGCAACCGAAGCAGGCCTTTTTGCACTCGATTATCCCCTTTCCGCCCAAGAACAAATTTCCAACGATGGCTTCAAAATCTTTCTGCTTCCCGGAAAGTATAGCTTCTTCGTCGACTACAAACTAAACAATCCTACTTCGACTAAACTTAATTTCTACATCTACAACCTTTTGGGACAAAAGATTTACTCGACTCAACTCAATGTATATGGCAAAGCATATCAGGACTTTGTTGTTCTGCCATTCACTTTGCAACCGGGCGTTTACATTGTTCAGATTCTCGAAGGTTCTATTTCAAAAGCAAAAACAATAATCGTTGACTGATTGAATAATTGGTATTTTTATTACCAGTTTTAATTATATTTGTATAATTAATCTTAAAGCTATGAGGTTTTATATTAAGTTAGTATCTATATACATAATTTTTGCCTTTTCTATCGCTTATTCAAGTGATTTCGGCTTGCTCAAAATCAACTCAGCAATCACGCCGTCGAGCAGTGCACGAATAGAAAGAGCAATCAGATGGGCTGAAAATATGCCTTTGCAAGGGTTGATAATTCAGCTCAATACCCCCGGGGGTCTTTTAGAATCTACAAGGGAAATAGTGCAGAATATTTTAAACTCTAAGGTGCCAATAATTGTGTATGTATCGCCTAGCGGAGCTCGTGCCGGTTCGGCAGGCGTTTTCATAACCCTTTCCGCCCATATTGCTGCAATGGCACCGGGAACAAATATCGGTGCTGCTCATCCCGTCGGTTTGCAAGGTAGTGTCGATTCAACTATGAACGAAAAAATCCTAAATGATGCCACTGCCTTCATTCGCTCCATTGCACAACAAAGGAACAGAAATGTCGAATGGGCTGAAAAAGCCGTCCGCGAAAGCATCTCATCCACCGAACAAGAAGCTTTGGAAAATCATGTAATCGATTTAATTGCACCCGATGTTGATTCTTTGCTTTCCGCTGTTGATTCCCGCGAAATAACTACTGCCAAAGGCAAAGTTATCCTTTCGACAAAACAAGCCAAAGTGATTGAATATGAGCCTTCTTTTAGAGATAAATTTTTAGACTTAATCACAAATCCAAACATTGCATATATTCTTCTTCTCATAGGAATCTATGGAATTCTCTTTGAGCTTTACAATCCGGGAAGTATTTTCCCCGGTGTTGTTGGTGCATTGTCNTTAATTCTCGCAGCNTATTCGCTTCAAATGTTGCCCGTGAACTATGCAGGGCTTGCACTGATTATTCTTGCAATCATACTTTTCCTTCTCGAAATTAAAATCACAAGTTATGGCTTGTTGACAATTGGAGGGCTAATTTCTCTTTTTATCGGTTCTTTGATGTTAATTGATGCACCGGGAGAGTTTATGAAAATTTCACTAAGTCTTATCATTACTGCGGTCGTTGTTACTTTTATTTTCTTCACTTTTATAATAACTCTTGGCATAAAAGCTCAGTTTCGACGCAAGTCTTTGGGATTCGACTCGCTCGTCGGACTGGAAGGAAGAGTTATCGANGAAATTTCCCCCAACAAGANGGGGAAAATCCTCGTCAAAGGGGAAATTTGGAGCGCAATCTCCGACCAAGTTATTCCCAAAGACGCCTCTGTNATTGTCGAAAAAGCAAATTCTTTTACTTTGTTTGTTAAACCAAAATAAGGTGTGCTATGGCTATTGAACTTTTAGTAATCATTNTCTTCTTCATTTTCGTTCTTATTTCATCAATCAAGATACTGAACGAATACGAAAGGGCTGTTGTNTTCCGACTGGGACGCTACATTGCCTCGAAAGGTCCGGGACTAATCATACTTATTCCGTTCATCGATAAAATGGTTCGAGTGAGCCTGCGAACCGTTACACTGGATGTTCCACCACAAGATGTAATAACCAAGGATAACGTTTCGATTAAAGTAAGTGCCGTCGTGTATTTTCGTGTTGTTGATGCAGGCAGGGCAATAATCGAAGTCGAAAACTATTTGTTTGCAACGAGCCAGATAGCTCAAACAACTCTGCGTAGCATTTTGGGGCAATCGGATTTAGACGAAATACTAGCCGAAAGGGAAGCCATCAACAAGCGTCTGCAAGCAATTATTGATGACCACACGGAACCTTGGGGCATCAAAGTCTCTGCGGTCGAAATCAAACAAGTCGATTTGCCGATTGAGATGCAAAGGGCAATGGCTCGCCAAGCCGAAGCAGAACGAGAACGCCGTTCTAAAATTATCAATGCCGACGGGGAATTCCAAGCAGCCCAAAAACTCAAAGAAGCGGCTATGATGATACAAGACTTTCCCGTGGCTTTGCAACTCCGCTATCTTCAAACGCTCGCAGATATTGCAACCGAGAAGAATTCTACAACCATTTTCCCGATTCCTATCGACTTGATTACACCTTTTCTTAATAAAGACAAAAAGGAGGGATAAAACCTCGTAGCGTGCCAAAGAAAATTTTTTTTCTTTAAAATTTTTGATTAAGCGTCTTAAATTTTTCAAAATGCGTTTAGTTTTTCGCAAAAGCTGTTGAATTCTAAATGTATAGCCATACAAAATGAAATACAATAATTGCAGAGAAGAAGAACTTAAACACAAAGTTGCCAAAGACTACTTTGGTAAATTCGACTGCACAAAGATAATAGGAAATGTTGACTTTTGTGTCTCTGTACCAAGCTCAAATAAGGACATTGCCGAGCAGCACTCTCTGCTTTGGGCAGAAGCAAAAAGAGGTTCTTCGGATATTTACAAATCTATTGTTCAACTTATCTTAACCATTGGTAGAGAAAGAACTTTCGACCGATACCTGCCACCACCCTATTTGGGGGCTTTCGATGGCGAAAAAATTGCTTTCCTACCCTATAACGAAATTCAAGAAGTTTTTTACATCAATGACTTCAATTGGAATGTTGCCCCAAGCGACCATCAAACCCGCGAATTCAGTTTATTATACGATAAAGTAAAATCGATAATCGAACAGAAAACTTTGCT
>RCNO01000003.1 GCA_003731685.1 Bacteroidetes/Chlorobi group bacterium MS-B_bin-24 | reverse complement strand
CGAGTTGAGATTGCTTATGTCGAAGCCAATTTTAGTAGGATTATACGAGCCACCGCTGTTATTGGCATTGACTTTGACAACACCCATTGGATTTAATGTAAAATCAATTGTTGAATTTGTTTGAGCCCGCGACAATGCAAAAGCAATCCACAGCATTCCAGTGTCGATACGAATCGTAGTACCAGTATTATAATTCAAATCGCCAAATACAGTGCTATAAAGATATGGCTCGCCAACGTAAAGTTCACCATTTTGAATATGGATTTTCGTGTTGGCTTGTGTAGTCAACGAAGAGCGAGCCCGAACAGAACCATTGAAAACAGTAATTCCAGAGTTTTGACCAAGAGTAATTGGGAACACATCCAACCCCGAAATGTACAAAGAAGCAGGGGTCGTCGATAACTTAGCCAACACCCCGCCATTAAAGACAAAGTAATGCTTGGCACTCGAAGAAGAACTGCTGGCTAAGCCATTTGCTTGAACGAAAACGGTATCGTTCAAGCCGCCGTTTTTCTCGATGACAATTGTTCGCAGCGAAGCCCAAAGACCGTTTCCAATAATACGAGAATTGCCACTCCCAGCAAATTTTAATACAACATAGTGACTATCGGTCCCAACACTTTGATAAAACAAATTCATTCCAAAGGGTCCTGTTCCATTATGGATTAGGTCCTTTGTGATTATCAGTGTATCGGAAACCGGCGGAGATACTGATTGCGGGGCTGGTCTAATTTGACAAGGTTCCGCATCGATAAACAATTGTCGGGTCTTCAACACTTTATTGTTGCCATAGGCCAAAACTCCAAATTCTAAAAATCCCGGAGTGGGAACAGAGTTTGTCCCACCAAGCCGCAGCGAGTCAATTTCAACAAACTGTTTATCGAATGTTATTGAGTGTCCATCGATATTTACTGTATCTTTGGTGTAAATCTGACCTGGATAATAAGCAGCCGGGGGACCATTATGTTTAAGAACGGGGTCATTCGACCAATTAAATTTATCGGACCAATTACCACCACTGCGAGAATAAAACACTCTCCCATTGAAAAATACAGTTGGGACACCCGCAGTCCAATCGCCATTAATTTTACTTCCGTTATAAGTTGTGTCATTCGTTATTTGAGTTCTATATCCACCAGCAATCGGCGAAATTGTTGGATTAGAACCAAGATTGATTTCCCAGCCTGCGGAAGACTGGTATCTTGCAGGTATATATGTGCTAATGTCGCAACTTGTATCCGCACCGACAAAATCAAATTGATATGAATTAGCAGTTACATTTGTAATACCTCTTGATTGAAATCTCCAATATTTATTCAAAATACAATCGTTCAATCTGTTTGGATGTTTACCACTACGCAACCTTACCTCGAGCGACGATGTTCCAGAGAAATTGCCAGTAATCGAAACATTTGCCTGATTCAACACCGTATCTATCCCAAGTGGGAATGTAAAAGTCCGTGTAACTCCTGTCCCAGCAGTAAAATACTTCGCAAGGTAACCAGAAGAACTGTTCCCCGAGACTTTAATCATTTTCTTGTTCGAGAATACAGCTCCGGAGTATGATAAGTTCGCATTAGAACCAAACGTAATCGTCGAGCCATCGATCAAATTAATGATATTACTCGAATCCAGTTGCATTAAAGTATTAATCGTTAAACTCGTTTTAACATTTATTGTATCGAGATAAGTCTTTCGGAAATAAAGATTATTAAAGGTTATGTTGGTCGAATTTCCACGAATATCTGCTTTTCCAGCAAGGCTGAAAAATACACTTCCCGTACCCGGATTAAACCCATTCGTTGTATCCGAGATAAAATCACCATAAAGAGTAATATTGTTTGCTTGGGCATTCAAAACGCCACTGCGAATTTTGACTGAATCCAGAACTGTAACCGATTTCCCCAGCTGAACAGTGCTTCCATTGCGAGGAGAATGAACCTCGAGAGAACGCAAAATGTTCGGTAAGCCGTTGCCCGTCTGCTGGGTAATTGTTGTACTTGTGTTGACAATATCAATGGTATATTCCTCGAACTCTCCGGTACCAGCAGCTTCGGGACCAAAAGTGGAAGTGGTTGAATTCATCCCAACTCGCATTTGAGTTGAGCCCGGGGTTGCACCAGTTGGCACCGTAAATGAAGTCGTTTGAAATTGAGTATTAGAATTCGAGGTAACGTCAATAACAAGTTCGCCTGCATCGTTGTAAGAACCATTCCTATTGTAATCAATCCAGACTCTATATCGGCGGTTTCCACCAGTATTCGACGGGTCGATAAGTAAACGGTATGTTCCGCCAGCTTCCAAGACTGCTTTTTTGTGTATGTATATGTTTATACATCTTGTGGCACGAGTTAAAGTATCCAAAGTAGTGTTTTGCATAAGAATAGCATTATCGGAAACTCTTTGAACGGAAACAGATTCAAGGTAATATGTTGTGCCATTGCGGTTAGGCCAGGTGCTAAAATAACGAGTAACATCGCTGGTGTACCCTTCGGCAGTATAAGTTACGGAAATACTATCGCTGTAAGAAGGTGTACTACCTGGGTAAAGATTTATATTTCCAGAATTACCTGTGGTAATCCCCGATACACTACCAGAAATCAGTTTTCCACCGTTTTTAATTTCGAATGAATTTCCTCGAAGGACGTGATAATTCAAATCCAAAATACCTGAATCTCTAACAACAACCGATGGACCTGCCAATGCATTAAGTTCAAGAGTAGTTATATCTGTTAATGTGTTAGTTCCAATATTTGCATCAAGGCGAACACGTTTGCCACGACCGATAACAACATTGTCGTATTGTCTTCGTGGAAAGCCATAAATAATTCGATTTCGTCCGCCAGTTGTATCCGATGCAGCCAGATTTGTCGGATTTAAAGTATCGTCCAAAGAAACAGTCGACCAAGTTGCCGGGTCGGTCCAATCTCCGTCTCGCACGCTATAGAATGTATAAAATCTTGCAATTGTATTTTGATTACCTGCGACAAAATCACCCAAAAGCGTATCGCCCGAAAGAATTTCGGTCGAGCCAAACGAAGTGTTCACATTTGCAACATTCACATAAGCAAGCCCACCGGAAAGAGCTCCCGAATATGTAAAGCTTGGGGTAAGACCCGATTGTCTCGTATCTTGACAACCGAAACTTCCATCGTTGCTATTCGTTGAATTTGGATACAAAGGTTGCCAATCCACGGACCCAGTCCACCTTCGGATATAAGTTAAATCCACACAGCCCCAATAGTCCACATTGGCGTCATCACCCGGAACAACGAAGTATGCTCGGGGGTCGAAATTCCTTGTGCCACGACGGAAAGTAGAACCCTGTGGCTTTTTCACTCTCCACCATTTCGGACCAATCAACCTCGTCGGAGCCACCGGCGGGTTATATGCCATATTCATATAAGGATGTACACCGGGTATTACCTCGACGGCAAGATAGCCAGCAGTTCCATTATCGGTTCCACTACGGAAATCCAAAACGAATGGTGAATACCGAAGACTATCCCCAACTTCAAAAGTTATCGCTGGGGCATCGCCTACGGGAATGTTCTTCCTCAATTCCCCAAAGACCCAACCCCGCGAGTTGCTGGCGTTCGACACTGTGGCGCTCGAACCCATTTGAACATAAGCACCTTTCCAACTCTGGGCTTCAATCAATGCTTTATTTGTTCCACTCGTCGAGAAGGTCAAGTTGTTCGTAATTTGGATTTTTGTATTGCTTGCAAGAACTACATTTCCTGTTCCAATATTCTTGGCAACTGTTACATTGTAAAAGTTCAAAGGATTCGAATCGAGATTTGTTATAGTATCGCCTTTGGTGCCAGAAAAAGTGATAGTGGTGGTTCCGGGGTTAAATGTTGTCCCTGAATTTCTTCGTATGTTCCCATTAATCGTAAGATTGGCACCAAGAGTTACCGACCCACTTTGAATGTATAAACTATCTGCAATTGCCACCGGACGATTAAAGCTCAAAGTGTTTCCAGTTTTGTTAATCCTTATGGTTGCAACATTACTTGGCAAGGCTTCGTTCGCTTGAGTTTGAGCCGAATTGCCAGAATAAATAAAATGCCCTCGCCCATGAGTTCCATAATCATAATTCCGTGTATTTGTTTGCACACTGCCCAGTGCACCCGAAGCTCGGAAGCAAGCTGGGTTCGCTGTTTCAATTGCTCCGTCTTTGGCAAGTCGGAACTCGCCAGTGCCCGAAAGCACATAAGTACCGAAATTCAACAGGCCTGAGGAATCTACTTGAACCCAGCAATTACCCAACGCTGAATTATTTACAACAATATTTGTATTTAAAGTAATCGAATTACCATTGCCAATGTAAGCACGGAAATTGGATGTGTTTTGACCGGGATATTCGCTCGCAGGGGAACCCCCATACCCTTGGGTGGACCAATTCGTCGCAGTTGTCCAGTTCCCATTCGCACGAGTGTAGAAAGTAAGAATATCAGGTTCACCAACAATGAAAGTTCCAAAATCAACAAGACTATCAAATTCTGTTGTGTTGGTGGCTCTTGTCCCCATCACAGGATAGGAGCCATAGTAGAAAGGACCAATCCAATTCGACCCGCTTCGCAACCGGGCTTCGAACAGCGAAGGATTAGCTCCATTTCGCAAATCACCATTCGGAGCCGCAGAACCCACAAAAGTAAATGTTGCCACATACTTCCGTGAACCACCTAAAGCGAAACTACTGCCCGACGGAATAGAGATTGTATATTGCCTTGCAACGTGCCTTTGCGGACTCATACCACTACCGGCTGGCAAAATTGCAGTTGGCGGGTCGGTATTCCAACTCACCGGGGATGTCGAAGTATTAATTGTATCGGAAAGAACAGCAACAAGACCCGAACTCCCGCCGCTTCCAATCACATTGAATACGACCGGGGTATATCTCGNACCAAATCCCACCTCGAATGTAGCCGAGACTGTTCCTGTTCCAACATTTTTCCGAAGTTCGCCATCGACATAGCCACCGCCGGGGCGAGTTAAATTGCCGAGGACAGTAACAAAACGATAACTACTCCCCGAACGAGCCCGCAAAATACCATTGGTCAAAGTCAAATCATTATTAACGATAATCCCATTGCCCGATGAGCCTACGCCCGAAGCATCAACATTGTTAATATTATTTATGATAAGATTATAAAAACTTTCGTTGCCAGTGGATTTAGTAATGCTCTGTGTCGAAGTTCCATTGAATGCAACTGTGGATGTTCCATAGGTAAATGTACCCCCAAGATTATTCCAATTGCCATAGAGCGACATAAAATTGGAACTCATCTTGAAGGTTGCGGAATTTTCAATTCGGAAATTCCCTTGAATTTTAATATTGTCCAATGCTTCCACTGTTCCAGTGCCAGCAATCACAATGTTGTTAAAAGGATTATCGGTTGTATCGCGGACAGTGATTGTATTTGTAGCCAACGAGTTAGGATTACGGAAAATCACAGTTCCCGAGCCGGGCTGGAATATCGAACCATTGGAATTTAGCCAATTACCTTGAACTTCAAGATTGAAATTGTTCGCCGAAAATGTAACCCCATTGTCGAGAGTTAAATTCCCCAAAACCTTAAATGTTGGACTGCCAGAAGCGGAAAGTTGTTTTGTTCCAGCACTATCGAGTATCAAATTGTAGTATTCAAGGAATACCACAGAATCCGAAGGCGAGGCTGGTTGAAGTGGAATTTGTTGAGTCCCGCCATTCTTGCAGAAACGCACAGTGGAACCGTTCGTAAAGAATCTATAAGAATTATTTGCAAAATTCAGACTTGAAATATCCAAGCTATTGTAAATTCTTATTTCGCCGGATGTTTCGAAAGAAACGTTGCCCGAGCGAGGATTACCCGCAATCTTTAAATCGTAATATCTATTCACCCCGGGGGTTGAACCCGAACTTGGGATAGTTACATTCCCTGTTCCGTCGAAAGTTACTCTTCCAGCAGAAAACGTAGGCGGCTGATAATTCATTGGAAAGCTCTGACGAATAATTAGTTCACCGCCTCGCATAATTAAAGTCCGTCCCGCGGTTTGTCCATTAATTCCATAAGTGGAAAGGTCGAGAATGCCATTGTTTATTACAAGCGAGTCAGAAATCTGAAAGATTTTCCCAAGCGTAACAGTCGTTCCAGAGGATTTATCGACAACAAACCCTCTTACAACATTAGGCAAACCGTCGCCCGTTGTTTGATTATTACTTCCAGAGAAAACATAAACTGCATTACTGGAAAGGGTTCGTACATTTGTAACAATGCAACCAGTAGTATTTGGCACAGCAGAAACACCATCGGTATGGGTTATGGTCAAAGTCGTATTCTGTTCAAGGCGGAAAGTGTCGCCCTGTGCAATGTAATTTCCCGTAAAGGTTAATTTGCCAGGCTGGCGACCACCAGTTCCATCTTCCACAGAAATTAAATTTACTGGTGGAATATCGGCAGTAACCGTAACAGTATTATCTTGGATTCTTACTTTGTGGTTTCTTTTGCTTGGAACTTTTCCCGCTGCTGGACCACCAAAATTAACGAGCGACCAAGTATTTGGGTTATTAAAATTGCCATTTGCACGGCTGTAGAAGACTGCATAAGCAGCATCAGATTCGCCCGCTACCCAGTCCCCGTCAATTTCATCGACCTGCAAAGAATAAAATAGGTTGTTATTATAATCCACATAATTATTTTGTCCGGGATTTACCCGCCAATAGCCACTCGGGTCGTTATACGAAGGGTTATACCAAAGGACTGCATAGGAACTCTCGGTGCCTTGCACTTCATCGGAGTGATAATAAAATCGAACCGAAGCCCCGTCGTTGGCAATTGTTACATCGTTCTTACCAACAACCCAATATTTAGTCAAAGACTTTCCTGTTTGCTCGATTTCGGGATGTTCCTGCGGAACAGGTTTAACAAACACATAGGGGTTTGAACCAAAAGTAGCCCCGCCAATGTTAAACATAACAACAGCAGGGGTGTAGTGGTTCGGGGTCCCTATTGGAAAATGCAGGGTTAAAGGTAGTGTGGCAGAAGTCGGGATTTCACGAATTAATCTTGCTCCAACCAATGGATTACTGCCACTTCCTGAATTGATTAAATATTTGCTGGCACTGAAGGTAACCACATCTTCGCTTGTCGAGTTGTCCGAATAAATATGTCCATTAGGACCAATAGTAAGGTCATTGCTCTTCAAATCGACAAGGGTATTCGATAGGAGGCGAAGATTGCCATTGATGCGGGTTGGTTGGTTTATCTCGACATTTCCCAAACTCTTGTTAATTGTCAAGTTATTAAATTTCGTAGTTTGTGTTCCACCAATACTTTGCAAAGACGAGCCATTAAGGACCACTGTCCCAGTGCCAGCAGTAAANCCATCGGCAGAGGNNCAATTGTTAATCCAATCCCCAGCTAAATTAATGTTCAAATTGTTTGCATTGAGCCTGCCGGCACCCGAACCAGCAAAAGTAATATCGTTCAAAATTGTTAAGTTGTTGGAAACAAGTCGGGCAATTGGGTCGTTTGTACCGCTAACTTCAAAATCATAAACAGGAACGGTCGAGTTAATGTCGAAAGTTTGTCCCGCTGCTGCAGAATTAATACGCAACAGCCCACCTGTAACATTATAAGTCGAAGCCAAAACCACATAATCGGCAACGGAATTAGTGGAACTTGTCCGCTGAAGTTCTAAAGTCCCTGCGCTCCAATTAAACGAGGAACCTGTGGCACTTATATCGAAGACCCCAACAGAAGTTTCGGTGCTATTGCTTCCAGTTCCGATATTAATCGTCCCACCGCTAAATGTAAAATCTATCAAATTGCTTGCATAAGTTTGGGGCGAAAGCCTTGTCCAAACATTCAGTTGACCACCTTCAACCGTCAGAGCGGATTTATTTGGGCTTGTATTATCATAAATCAAAGAACTTTGACCGGTTGAACCAACATTAATCGTTCCTTGTGTTAATTTTAAGTTCCCACGAAGATAAAGATTTCCAGCCAGCGGCTGACCTTGAACGGTAACATTAGGATTATCCAACCAGAAGCCAGCTTCTTTTTGAATAAAGCAATCCCCAGTTCCCGCCGAAGGTTTAAAGAACGTGTTTGTAAGAGAATAGTTTCCTTCGATTTTCAAAGTACCAGTATCGAGCGAAAGGAAGCCATTCGGGGTGCTGAAAGCACTCTTAAATGTAACCAAATCATTTTTGCTCGATTTACGCAAGAGCACTTCGAATAGATTTTTCGACCCCGTTCCGTCGAAATTTGAATTCCCTGAATTGATGAAAAACAAATAAGCTTTGCCATTGGAAAGATTGAAATCCAAAGAACCGTTAACCAATAAATTCCCTGCAATCTTTACAGTATCTCGTGCTGTGGATGTATTTATTACATCAAAAATCCCATTTGCATCAACAGTGGCATTACCATAAATTATGAAGCGAACAAAATTTGAATTACCAAGCCGTAAAATTCCATTCTGAATTTGGAAATCATTCAGCACATTCGCATTGTTATCGAGAAGAACAATGGCAGAAACTCCTTTGTTTATCGTAAGATTGTAAAATTCTGTCAGCGAGGTTCCCCCAATGATTGAATTCCCATTCCCAACGAATATAACAACACCATTGCCAGCCGAAAATGTGCCATTATTATTTGTCCAATTACCTGTAATGTAAATTGTTCCGGTTCCGTTTTGGGTTAAGCTACTTCCATTAGAAAGGGTCAGGTCTGTATTTACTTGTAAAACAACATTTGGAGCAAGATATACATTTGCATTTGAATTAAGGAAAAATTGTGAATAAAGGTTGATAGGGGGAAATACAAAAATTCCCAGCAGTGCAATTATCAACCTATGTATCATATTCCCTTTAAATTTAAATTTATTTTTACACATATGCGGTTTCTATTTTACTCGCATAATCCAAACAACGCTCATATTTTTGGGTCTGGTTTCGTTTGCAGTTCTTGGGGTACCATTCGTGCCGTCCGTTGTTGGGTCGCCAATTGAAATACTTACAGAAGTACCCCAAGAGGTACAATCAGCACGTCTGTCAGCACTTCCCGAATTACAAGTAGCTGCAATATCATAATTACCCGAAATGTTATGACGATGCCCTTGAAATGCATCATTTTCGCCATTTCCCGATTGGGTTCCACCACGTAAGAACATCCGCGCTTTTTCGGACAATCCGGGAGAGTTTGCACCGTTCGGGTCGCCGTTAAGATTTGGTATAACTTGGTTATGATAAGGACTTCCCGGGTCATTCAAAGTTTGGCCATTGCATTCGACCCATCCATAGGGAAGTGCAGGCGTATTAGAAAAGTCCTTGTGCCAAGCAATAATAGACCCAATCGGTGGAACCGGCTGATAACTGCTTGTTACAACCCAAGTGCTACCATTGCTTATCAATTCAACATTCTGTTTTTCGTAAAGTGTCATCGACGTGGCACCTTCTATCGAGCCACTAATGGTTACAACACCAGTATTGATGTTCTTAATGACATATATTCGCCCAACATTACTCGAACTTGCAGTCGGCAAAGTAATTGTTATATTCGATGTCGCGTTAGCCAAAACTGTGTGGTAGGTCTCGTCCAACGTAGTATTCGTAGTTACTATCGAAACCTTGTTCGAAACGGAACCTTCGACGGAGAAAGTAGAATTCGGGGACGTTGTTCCAACTCCAACCTTACCATCGGAAGAGATGTAAACCCTGTCGGAGTTGTTGGTCTTAATTTTTAATCCAACATTATCGGTCGTCCCAATAAAATTACTTGCTTCGCTCAAACCCGAATTCCCAGTAGTTTTCCAAGCGACCGAGGCTACTTCCGATTGTAAACTGCTTTGGGTAACTAATGGACTCCAGCTGGAACCATCGTAAACTTTCAACTTATCGTTTGTGCCATCGTAGTAAATCGCACCTTTGGAAATCACCGATGGTGCCGAAGCTAAAGGTTGAAGATAAACAACTTTCGGGTCGATATTTCCAGTTACAATCAAATCGCCATCAATATAAACATCGCCATAGGTTTGAACCAAAACCGAATCGATAACGGTCGAAGTTCCAATGCCTAATTTCCCGTTAGCGAGCAATCTCATTCTCTCGGTTCCGTTGGTCTGGAAAATCATTGGCAGGTTCTCATTCTGTCGCAATTGAGCATTCCCACTATTGTCAACTCCAATGTCAAACCCATCGGTAGTGCCAGTTCCAGTTGTTGTCCCAGCAGTGAATTTGTGGTAGGTTGCATTCCCTGTTCCTTGGTCTTGATGCAACAGAGCATTCGGCGTTGTAATGTTTATACCAATATTACCATCACCACTTATCCTCACTCTCTCAGAATTATTGGTTATAAATACTAATGGCTGATTATTTGTTGAACCTAAAACTTCACCACCAGATAAGTTATTGCCAGAAAGGGACCAACCACTTAAAGAATTAGGATTCAGCCAAGAAAGATTGCCACTTGCATCCGTTTGTAGGATACCCGTCGCTATTGTATTTGTTGGGGTTAAACTCGTTGGTAGATAATAAGAAATAGCAGTAGTCTGGGTGGGATTGGTTCGGATATAATTTGAACCTAAGCCAGAATTAAGTAGTCCCAATGAATTTTGTATTACAAGAGCATTTTCTGCCGAACTAAATTGCAAACGTGTATCATAAGTTAAAGAGGAACCACCATTCCAAATTGGTATATATGGCGAGGCACCACCTCCCGTTATTGTACCTGGGAACGTTTGACCAATAGCAAAATTGATAACCCCAGTCATTGTACCACCGGACAAAGGAAGATAATTCGAAGCTGTTATATTATCGGGAATATCAGCATCGGTAAGAGTTCGAAACGTAGGAGTCCCAGTCCCAGAAATTGGACCAGCAAGCACTGTGTTAGCCCCAGTCGAATTCCAATTTACATTAAATGTGCCATTGTTGGTTACCGGAGAACCTGTAACAGAAAATTCCGAAGGCATCACCAACCCAACACTTGTAACAGAACCAACATCCGATGGAACCCATTTGTTGGAAATACCATCCCAGCGATATGCTTGTCCTTGTGTAGGAGTTGAATTATCAAATTGTCGACCATATAAGCTAAAATTCCCAGTAAAATTCCAATTCCCTGTAATCGTCTGATTCCCGCTAATCGCTGCACTCCATATCGGGTCGCTTTCTATTCCGCTTGCATTTACCCACGCTGGCGCACCTCCACTGATGGCTAATACCTGCCCATTACTCCCGGGCGCCAATAGACTTCCAACATTTGAACCATTCCCCACTATTATGTTGTTCTGTGTTACCGATAACTTGCTTACATCTATCCCTGCACTTGCGCTTATATCCTCGTTCAATATCGTCCCATTCAATATCTTCGAACTCGTTACTGCTCCATCTGCTATCGTTGAACTCAATACTACATCCGCTATCCCATTAAACGATACACTTGGCGAGGTTACATCCCCACTCAAAGAAAAATTCCTTGCTGTTTGCAACGCAGTTGCCGTCCCTGCATTACCACTAATACTCCCGCTGATTGTATTGCTAAATGTCCAATTCCCCGTTATCGTCTGATTCCCGCTAATCGCTGCACTCCATATCGGGTCGCTTTCTAAACTCGAAATGGAACTACTCCAAATTGGTGGATTTCCAGCGCCTTGGGAAACCAAAACTTGTCCGCTGGTTCCAGCTTGACCATTGGGCATCAAGGCTCCGCTCAGTCGAAAGTTTCCCGCAACGTCAAGTTTTTCGGCTGGTGTGGTTGTTCCTATCCCAACATTACCTGTACTTGTAACGCGCATTAGTTCAGTTGTTCCATAAGCAACTTTCAGCGGTTCATCCACAGGAACATTTCCAATGGTCATAAAATTCCCTTTTAGCTTCAATCCATCTCCGGGAGCGTTCGATTGGTCAATTCGGAACAAATCCAAATTCGAATCCCATTGCAACCAACCATACTGTCCTGTCGTTCCATTATCTCCAATGACAAATCTTGTATTATTTCCATTGTTAAACAGCCACAGCTCACCATTTTCAATATGAACCCTCGCCTGTGGAATATTAGTCCCAACACCTAATCTTGAATTTGTATTATCCCAGTAAAGGTTATTGTTCCCCGCAATTGCATTTCCTGCATTCCAAAAAGCCACCTGACCAGCGGAACCGCTCCCCTCGACTTCATTCCCATAATTGGCATCCGAAATTGTAATTGAGCCCGAACCATTCGTAATCGTTATACCATTGCCAGCCGTCAAAGTCGATAATGTATATCCACTTCCATTGCCAATGAGCAGTTGTCCATTCGTCGGAGTTGTACTTAATCCTGTTCCGCCATTTGCAATGGGAAGGACACCATTTACCTCCGCAGTGGCTAAATCCACAGCATCCGAAACCGAGCCAGTCCCTTTAAATATATTCGACTCAATCGCTCCACCGCCAAGCAGAATCGATGCCCCCGAACCAACGGTCATTGTTGCGGTAGTATTTGTCCCTGTTGAAATTAAGTTGAAAGGCACAGTCGCTACCGATGAAACAACTCCAATCCATTGCGTTACATTGTAATACTCAAACCTTTGGTTATCCAAATTATAAATCAACAGCCCAGTGGCTGGACTGCTAATTGCATTCCGTTGAGTTGTTGTCAATCGAGGCACCAGAAAACCATGCGAAGTTGAATACAATTCAAGAATAGCAGAATTATCGGGAGTTGTTGTTCCTATCCCAACATTATTTTGGGACCACACTTCGCTCGATAGAAGAAGGAAGAGACAAAGTGCAAAAAAAACTTTGCCAAAAAATGTTCTTGTTTTCATCTTACATCTATAAAATTTTCACATTTCCAACTATTGAAATTAAAATTAATCAAAAATAATACCAGTTCGATAACTTCCACGAATCAAGAAATCAAATTCATCCACACATTCAAGAAATTTAGTAATCTCGGACGCTATAACTGAAAAGTCCACTTTTAGAATATCTGAAATTTCTGCAAAATGGTAACCATTTAGACGCATAGATATAATTTTTTGTTGTAAATCGGAAATAGATAATGTTTCTTTGGTATAACTCTTTAAAGTTCCGTAACGATTACAAGCTAACTGAAAGAAAGCTTTTGAGTAGACTTTCCCTCGCTCCATAATTGAATCGATAACACTTAGAAATTCTCGTGGCTTTATATCCTTCAAAACAGCACCATCGGCACCAGAGTTTAAAACCTCGAATGGGTCTACAAACTCTTCGACAGCGGTTAATAAGAGAATTTTGGGCTTAAAGGGGAAGGCGTGGAGTTTGCGAACAACTTCGAAGCCATCCATTTTTGGCATAACAATGTCGAGAATTGCCAACTGTGGTTGCAAGGCGAGAATTTTGTTATAGGCTTCCAATCCATTGGAAGCCTCGCCGACTACTTTATAACGCGGTTCGCCAGCCAAATAGGCTTTCAAACCAAAACGAACCAAAGGATGGTCGTCGGCGATAACGACAGTAACTTCATTTGAATTGTTCATAAAATACTCAATTAATATAACATCCCTGTTACAAACTGCAAAATAATTAAATGAATATTGAGGCAAATAAGTAGAACTACTTATTCAGGTGATTTAAATTTCGAGGTATGAAGTACTGCAAAGCGAACCAGCCCAGCAGCAGTTTTAATACCAAGCTTTTGCATAATGTTTGAACGATGGTTTTGAACAGTGCGAATGCTAATCCCAAGTATATCTGCAATCTCTTTGCTGGTTTTTCCTTGGGCAAGGTAGTTCAATATCTCCTGTTCCCTT
Organism: Bacteroidetes/Chlorobi group bacterium MS-B_bin-24; assembly: GCA_003731685.1. Classification (GTDB taxonomy): domain Bacteria; phylum Bacteroidota; class Ignavibacteria; order Kapaibacteriales; family UBA2268; genus Naka2016. Next base: position 79,925 of record RCNO01000003.1, on the reverse strand, counting down.
GGAGTTATGGTAACATTGGAATTTTCTATTTCCTGATGAGAAAGCAAAGGATTTTCCAAAACTCTTAAAATAGATTTCGAAAAAACTCTTTCGCCCAAAAGAGACCTATAAATTGCATCAATCAAAAAAGAGGGAGAGATATCCTTCGAAAGATAGCCATCGGCTCCAACTTTCAAAGCTTCCTCGACGTGCTTGTAGTCTTCGTAAGCAGTAAGCATTATAACAACAATCTCGGGATGTTTTTCGCAAACGATTTTTGCAACTTCAATTCCATCGAGGACGGGCATATGAATGTCCAGCAAGGCAACGTGGGGAAGGTTCTCTTCGATTAATTTTAAAGCAGATTCTCCATCTACAGCTTCGCCAACAATTTGAATCCGCTTATCGATATTCAAAATTCGTCGGAGGCCAGCCCGCACGATTTCGTGGTCGTCTGCTATAACAACATTAATTTTTTCTGGTAGTAGGTCCGAAGTATCCATATTTTAGTAATTTACTTTAAATTATCTAAATTTTTCAACCAAAGAGAAACATCTGCATCGCTTGGCATACGCCAGCTCCCCCTCGGCGAAAGGTCAACGCTACCAACTTTCGGTCCATCGGGCATACAACTCCGCTTAAATTGATTGACGAAAAACCTTTGCAAGAAATTTTTTAGCCAGTGTAAAATTTGTTCTCTCGTGTACTCTTTTTCAAAAGCGATGGAAGCAAAAAACAGAATCTTCTCGGGAGAAAAGCCATATCGAACAAAATAATAAAGGAAGAAGTCGTTCAAATCGAATGGTCCAACAATTTCCTCAGTTTTTTGTGTAATCTCATTGGGTGAATTAGAAACCAGCTCGGGCGAAATTGGCGTAGCAAGTATATCCTGAAGCACACGAGAAATTTTCCTGTCCGAAAGCGAGTTCGCATACCATTGGATAATGTAGCGAACAAGCGTTTTGGGCACACCAGCGTTCACATTATACATCGACATATGGTCGGCGTTATATGTTGCCCACCCCAAAGCAATTTCCGAAAGGTCGCCCGTCCCAACAACGATGCCTTTGTATTTATTCGCAAGGTCCATTAAAATTTGAGTTCGCTCTCGTGCCTGAGCATTTTCGAAAACCAAATCTTGGTTTTCAACAGAAGAGCCAATCTCCTTTAAATGCTTTTTTACAGATTCTTTAATATCAATAACTTCGTAGGGAATTCCAAAGGCTGAACATAGTTTTTTAGCATTACTAAAAGTTTTCGTGGTTGTTCCAAAGCCCGGCATCAAAACTGCATGAATTCCTTTTATATCGAAATTCAATTGCTGAAAAGACTTTAAGCAAACAAGCAGTGCCAAGGATGAATCCAATCCCCCAGACAACCCAATGACAACATCTTTTGCTCCGATATGAAGCAGACGACGGGCAAGCCCTGTGGATTGAATTCGGAAAATTTCTTCGCAAACCTCGTGTCGGCTCTCCTCCTGCTCGGGAATAAACGGATGCTTATTGATTTTTCGTAAGATTTTGTTAGACTTCCTTTTGGGTAAATTAATTTCAACAAGCCTGAAATCAACATAACTTAGATTTTTGGCAGTATTAAAAGTATCGTTCAAAAGTCTTTTTTTTTTGATAAGTTCAAGGTCGATATCTGCTACAACAAAATCTGTTGAAAAGGAGAACTTTCGGCTTTCGGCAAGTAATTTCCCATTTTCGGCAATCAAACAATGCCCCGAAAAAACCATATCGGTCGATGATTCCCAAGGTCCACATCCCGAATAAACATAGCCAGCATTGCATCTGGCGGATTGCGACAGGACCAAATCCCTGCGATAAGCAGACTTCCCTATCCACTCGTCGCTGGCACTTAAATTGAAAATAACTTTGGCACCTGCAAGACACAATTCTGAACTTCGTGGCATTATGCTCCATAAGTCCTGACAAATTTCTACACCGAAAACAATGTTTGAATTTGCGCCATCAACAAATAACAAATCATTTCCAATTGGAACAAATTCGCCGTTAATATCCACACTTTCTGCCTCGGTGGAGTCCGAAAACAAGCGCCTTTCATAAAATTCTCTTGTATTGGGCAAATATGTTTTATGCACAATGCCATAAATCTTGCCTTTTCCAATTACACCGGCACAATTAAGAAGGTCGGAGCCAACATTCATTGGGAAGCCGACAATGAAAACTAAATCGATATTTTTCGAAAATTCAATAAGCTTTGTTAAAAATAGCTCGACACTCTTTAGAAGAGTGGATTGGTAGAACAGGTCGCCGCAAGTATATCCAGTCAACGAAAGTTCAGGAAACACGGCAACTTGTACTTCGCTCTTTTCGAGCTCTTGTAATGCTTTACAAGTTTGTTCGAAGTTAAAAGGTACATTCCCAACTCTGATTTCAGGTGATACGCTTGCTACCCTTAAGATACCGAACTTCTCAAGTTCAAACATAAATTCATTCTCTTTATTGGACAATTTTCACCCCAATCAATATGGTGAATATGGCAAAAGATTCTTTATTTGCTCGAAAACTTTTGATGGGAAAATATAATCCATACAAAAATACTCAGTATTTGTACATTTAGGACTGAAAAAGCATTTACAGGGCTTTTCGGGTTCAATTATAATCCCACGACCGAACAATTCAAATTCGTGTCGATTAAATATATTATTAAACAGAACGACTTTTTTCTTAAGCCCAATTGCAATATGCAAAGCCATTGTAACCGAAGTAACAACAAGGTCGCATTGATTTACAAGGGAAATAAATTTCTGCAATGGGAAATGTCCCAAATAATACGCACCCGTCTGTTCAGCAAGTTTCAAATTCTTGTCGTGTTCTGCCTTGCCCCCAAGAAGTAGCGGGAAATAATGGTTCTGCCGAAGCAAACCAATTAGTTCGACCCAATTGTGCTCGGGCCAAAGTCGCGATACCCATCGACCACCACAACCAGTGTTCAAGCCAACAATGGGTTTCCCGTCGTTAGGAATATTCCAGCGAATGCTATTGTCGACCTCTAAAATGTATTTTTCATTATTGTACTCCCATCCAACTATCTCAAAAATTTCCCGCAGATACGACTTGGTGTTTTCTTTATTAAGTGGGTCGAAAATTCCTGTTAAAAACTTATGTAAACTTCGTTCATTCGAAGGTGCAGGCTTGCCATCCTCCAAAGTAAATCCATACTTTTCTTTTGCTCTCAAACTTTTCGCAAGTGCACAAGCATAGGGGTCTTTATCCAAATTTATAACTTTGTAGAACTGGGTTCCTTGAAGCAATAAAATTGATTCAAGAGTGAAAGGAAGTACATTATCAACAATCGACGGCACCACTTCGGGCGTTCGTGTTAGCCACCAAATTACACTTCTTGGGTGTTCTTCCATTATTCTGTAAAGTAAAGGCGTGGTTCGGATAACATCGCCAATAGCACCAAGTTTGATTATCAGAATAATGTTTTCCTGCGGAATGTAGTAACTACAATCTGCACAAACTACGCCAAACTTTTTGTGTGGAACACAGGGGACATCACCACGAAAAAATTTGCAATCCGCTTTGTAAATGTACTTTCTCTTTACCATTAAAACTTGTAATAAACACCAATACCAAGTTGAAAATTATACACAGGATTTTCTTTGGGTTCATAATCTGGAACAGGAGTTAGTAGTTCACCACGCTTATTATTACGTCCAAGTAAGTTGACGTAGCTAACGTTTGTAAAAATATTAACATACCAAGGATAAACCACTTCTCCGAGAAAGCCAATACGAAAATCCCCGCCAAATCGAAACACGGCGTTCTTGTAGGAAACCGACTTAACCACAGTCGAATCGAAAGCTTCGTAATCGATTCTAACGGAGTAGTTGCTTTTGCCAACGAAACTTCCGCGAGCATCGATTTCAGAATAACATTTAACATTTGCGAACGGCAGTTTAAATAAGTAGTACCGAAAGCCAAGAGTAACTGTTGGCACATCAATGAAATGGCGAAGATACAAAGTAACTTTTGGTGCATAAGGAACACGGTGGTATGCTCGGTAGAAAATGTATTCAAACCCAATTGGAATTGCAAAGTTTGCATCACTTTTTTGCCAAATTCCACGCAAATAAATGCCATTTTGGAAACCAAAAAAGCCACCGCCAATGGTCGTGCTTTTCTGGGGATTGATAAATACAGATGTTGCACCATTATCTCCAAAAACGGAGGTGGGGCAAGTTCCAAATTCAATTGCAAAATCTTTAAGCTGTGCAAAACTTAATGCATAAGAGAACAAGAAAAGCAACAGGAAAAAGATGTATCGAATCATAACAACCTCAAAACTTTTCCTTGATATTGTAATTTATTTTTTCTACAAAAGACTTAATGTTCATTTCTCCCAGCAGTCCAATAGAAATCAACTGTGCACCAAAAATAATCAATGTAATACCAAAAAGCAATAAAGGTCGATTGCTCAAATATGTTTTACCCAAAAACCATTCGATTAACAAATACAAATTTACAATAAAACCGAGTAAAGTAACAATAGTTCCAATAGAACCAAAGAAGTGCAAAGGTCTTTGCATAAAACGAGTGGTTATCATAACCGTAAGCAAATCCAAGAAGCCTTTAATGAAACGACCAGCACCAAATTTCGACTTCCCGTGTTGACGTGGATGATGAACAACAGGTATTTCGGTAACGCGGAAACCATCCCAATGGGCAAGCACAGGCAAATATCTATGCATTTCACCATAGACAGTTAATCGCTTTGCAACAATATTACGATAAGCCTTCAAGCCACAATTGAAATCGTGCAATCGAAGTCCACTCACAATAGAAGTAACAAGATTAAATAACTTCGATGACCAAACTTTAATCAAGGGGTCGTTCCGTTTCTTTTTCCATCCCGAAACAAGGTCGTATCCTTCGTTAAGTTTTTTCAAAAGATTTGGAATTTCCGCTGGGTCGTCCTGCAAATCGGCATCCATCGTGATAATGTATTTCCCGCGAGCTGCACGAAATCCAATTTGCAAAGCAGCGCTTTTCCCATAGTTCCTGCGAAAACTTATGCAATGTATTCTTGGGTTTCGCCGATGCAATTCGCGGATTCTCTCCCTTGAATCATCAGTCGAGCCATCATCGATAAAAATAACTTCGTAACGGTCGCGAGCAATTTTATTCAGAACCTCTTGCAGCTTATTCCCAAGTTCAATAATCGACTCCTCCTCGTTATAAAGAGGAATTACAACACTAATCAATATGTTGTTAGGGTTTTTCTTTTGGTTCGCTGTCGCAAATTTTTCGCGTGCTTGATTCTGTTCCTTTGTATTTTGATTCTCTTTCATTTCTTTGTTCATTTAATAAATCAAAACCTTTTTAAAATGTACCTCTCCATTGAAGAAATCACTTACTTTAAGCAAATAAACTCCTTTTGAAAAATTTTCGTACGAAACTTCAACACTTTCAACAAAGCTCCCACCTAAAACTTGGTTTCCAAATATATCAAAAAATTCATAATTACTCACCGTGCTTTTGGAACTTTTAATCAAAAGTTTGTCTGGAAATTCTTTAACTAAATACTTGGCATCAATTTCCGATTCATTTCGGATATCATTAAATCGATTCAGAACAACTTTAATGTAAAATTTGTCTAAAAACTCGTTTGTAATGGTTGCGAAGTTCGTTTCGAGCATATTAACCTGAACCAATGTTCCTAAATACTCATCAACAAGCCAAGCATAACGGAAATAGTCGTTCAGTCCAAACCAGCTGATTTTTAATTTAATCCCAGATTCACGAAAAACATTGAGCAAAAACTTAATAGTATCGCTTGATTTTGCTGGGAAAGGACGAAGGTCGGTATATGACCAAACATTTCCACCCGAGGCAGAATCGTAAAACACTAGAACTCCATAGATTCCATAACCGCTTGGTGGAACGAAAGGAGGTAAATCCACTTCGCCAAGCCCTGTATCCAAGCCATTGGTGGCATCTTTGTCGAAGCCAAAAACAAGCTTGTTGAAAACTATCGTATCGTTTCCAAACAGGTTCAATCTTATTCTAATTGGCTCCTGACAAATGCCAATTTGCTTATAAAAAGTAATCAATGCAATTAAAATCAATAATCTTTTCATAATCTACCTCTTTAAAATAAAAAGCAATGGGCAACATAACAAATGTTGCCCATTGCAAAGACCTAAGAAATTAGGTTCATTATTTCACGATATTGAGCAATAGAATCTGGGCTAATTTCCCGTTCACATTCAGCTTGCAAAGATATTGCCCGCTGGCAAAGTTTGCAGCGTTGATGGAAACAGTGTATTCGCCTGCTCGAACGAAACCATTCTGCAGCGTTCGAATTTCGTTACCGAGAGCATCATAAATCGCAAGCCTAATGTCAGAATCTTCGGGCAGTGTATATCGCAAAATCGAGCTGCTGGTAACAGGATTTGGGTAAGCAGCAAGTGTAACATCAGTAGATGCATCGGAAACTAGTATTCTGACGGCATTGCTTGAATGGTTAATCACAATAGTATTGTTGCTTGGTGTAATTGTTCCAAGAACTTCGCCAGTAATGGCATCGACAAAGGTGTATTTGTTAATTGGGTCTTGAATTGAAATCGCAACGGGATATTCGACGCCTGTAAGCTTCAACACTGGATTGTCGGAAACTTCAAGCAGAGAATTGTTTGCAAAGCGTACATCGAACATATCGTTAAATGGAACTGGGGGCAGTTCAAACACGTTGGCGTCGAGCGTCTTGTTCAAGCCAAGATACAAGGTCTTCTCGTGTTGTGCATTATCGGCAAAGTTAATCTTCACACTTTGAGCAACTATCTCATCTTTGATGTCAGGTTGGCTATTCTCAATTGATTTTTTGAATCGAGCAATTAAGCGGAGATAGCCGTGGGCGTCGGACTTAATCCAGTAACCAAGACCTGGTCGAAGCTCAGAAACTTCTTCGTAACCGCGATTGGTCTTGTATGCCCAAATACCATTCTTACGGACTTCTGTAGGTGTTGGGCTTTCTGCACCAAAGTTCGAGAATGTTATGTCGCGAATGGATAGTGGCGAAGATACACAACCAATTGTATTCCAACCCGGATAAATCTTCACGCTATCGCCCGAACCGATAACAGAAATCTCGCTGATGTATGAACCTGCAAATTTAGTATCGATTTTGTCACTATATTTCACAAAGTACCCAACACCAACACGCAACAATTCATCGAATTGATATTGGTTTTGCGACCAGAAGAATGGTTTGTTAATAGCATTTGGATATACAACATTCCACTGGTTGTTAATTGGTCGAACAGGTAACGACAAGAAATTCCATCCTTTCTTAATAATTGGGTTGCCGTATTCATCAACATAATCGATAACTCGCGCAGGAGTGTATTCGATTAAGAATGAGCGGACTCGTGAATCGGTAATCTGGTACGAATAAACTGTTCCACCAATATTTGTAGCTTTACGCATATTTACTGCTGGGAACAGTTGACCATTAGCGGTATCTCGAATGAATAAGTTAGCGCCATCTGGAAAGTCTTGGATATCCCAAGTAATAATAATTGGATAATAAGATGGATTTTCGGCGCTCAACCTAACAAGGAACAGTAATGATTGCAAAGTATCATCACTGCTACGAATGTCTCGCGATACGCAATATTTTGGGGTCCCATCATTATCGTCATCATCGGGACTAAAGTTACCAAAACCATTTTGAATTTCAAGTTTAACTGCTTCGGGTGCATTTGGTGGTGGGAAGAAACGAGCTTCGAACTTGTTCGGGTCCATAGGAAATTCATATTTATATTCGCCAAAGAGAGTATCTACACCAATGGTTGCACGATGTCCCGTACCAAAAATCAGCTTCACTGGTGTTCCGAATCCACCACTGGGAATCAAAGTCAAATTAATTCCAGCAGGTCGGGTATTATTAAACCATTCGACTGGATTTCGGAAATGGATAAATGTAATTTTCAATCTTACAGGCGAAATCTGAGCCGAGTGAGATTTAAACGTAATGTATCCAACATAAATTCCCACAAGTTCAGACGAATTTGGGTTAATGTATCTTGGGTCACACATTATTTGGAAATGGACCTCAGGGTCAGGATTCGTCTGGCGACCATAAAAGGGGGTACCACGAGCAACATCTCCAAGAATACCATTATCGATGTAGTTTATGTATCCTTTCGTAGTTTGTTGAGCAATTGGATTCTTAGCATTTGCTCCTCTTGGAATGAATGTTCTAAAGGTTAACCAGGGTTGGTCAGACTCAACAAATATATCCAACAATCGCGAAGCAGGCACCTCGTTTGTCAATCTAAAGCTCCTCACACCAAAAGGCGGAGCAACCAATGTTGCAGAATCAAGTGTTATTGGATCTCTCATCTCATACAACGAGCCGTCATCACTAATTTGAGCAATTTGAGGAGTTAAACCAATTGCTCTTTCAAGGATGAACCCAAATCTTGGGACATTATCGCTAATTCGCAGATAGATAACACCAGGCAAGCAAGGCTCATCGTTCCACTTCGGTAGGTATGCACTATTATCTACCCCGGCAATGCCAGTGTACTGTCCTGGGTCGGGATAATCTTGTTGAACAAAACGACCCTTCCAAACAGGACGATATTTCTTAAATGGTGCTTCCTTGCGAACATTCAAATCATTATACCATATCTCGTCTGTTCCAATCATCAATGGTGTGTTACTTGCCAGTCCAATTGGAGCACCAGCTTTCGGTACCAACATAAATCGGATATAAAGCAACACAACAAAACCATCGCTTGCTGGCAAAGGTTTAATTGATGTACCTGTGATTGTAATTGCACGCCCTTTTTGTTTGTCCTGATAAGGCGTATTTGGATTCAAATAGGTACGGTAAGTAGTATCCCTATCGTCCATCCAAGAGATATTAAAGTCTTTTGCAAGAGTATGATACTTATACTGCTCATCGGGGAAAATATTAAGCTCACGAGATCCAAATGTTTGAACCCCTATTGCTCTTACGGCTGTTGAGTCGTATTGCACTTTGAACTTAAAACTTGTTATTGGGTCGGGAATGTAAATGTCCTTTGTTTCCTCGTGGAGATACCACTTGTTCTCGATGAATACAGGCACAAGAAATTCTCTCGGCTTATTTGGGTCGATTGATGGTGGAATCCAGATTCGTCCATCAGGATACCACGTAGCATCCCAGTCATTATCGGCGCCCATTAATGATAAGCGGGGAATCATAGGCCGATTCTCTTCTTGCGCTTGCACTTTGTTTAAAGGAATAAGAACAGTAACGCTTAGGGTTAATAGTAACCCTAACAAAAGCTTCGAAATCCCTTTGTAAATCGATTGGTTATTCATAGAACCTCCAATTTGTGAATAATTAATAATTAACATTTATCAATTTCTTTAACATTTTTTTCATACCACTATATTCAACAACAAAATAAACACCATTTGACAAAGAACTCAAATTGTCTGGTATTTTTTCGCCTTTGTAAATTAAATTTCCCATCACATCATAAATCAAAATACTGGTTCCAAAATCTATATCATTTATATTATTTTCTTTATCATTAACATGACTTGCCATTTTTCTCGAAACAATCAATGAATCACTCGTTGAACTGACCACGCATTTACATTCTCTTTCAAAAACAGGATTAAATAATATCTCAGTTGAAAAATCAAGGTTGTTTTTGCTTTTCCCAAAAAACTTAAGATTACAAACTTTGCCGTCATCAGATTTTACACTAAATTTAAATGTCGTTCCATTTTCGTTATAATCAGAAATCAAATATTCAATGTTCGAATCAATTACTGCAACAGAATCAAGCATAATCAAGTTTGGGTCATATTTCGTATCAATGTCAAAATAACTTAATCTTGAGTTCAAAGGAACTTGAACAGAAGCGTCAAACTCAAATGTGTTCTCTCCTATCCAAACTGAATCAGGACTAACAGTAAATTTAAAAATTCTATCTTTGGTGGAATCAACCACTCCTATCAAAAACGCTGGTTTCAATGTATCGATGCTTACTTTAAATTCATCGGTAAATTCAATATAATTGATTACAAATTGTGCGGTATCAGGGCAATCACTAATCCATAAGCCATTAAAAGCTATCAATGGTTTATTTGCATAGATTGGTTCTAACCCAAAAGTAACTGCATATCCAGAAATTTTGCCCTGCGTATTATTAATATTTGCTGTTTTAGCATCCATAAATTCGCTTAGTGTATTTAAATATAAAGCATCAGTAAACTTTACTTTCTTGTTATTGAACTGGATTTCGTAATTGAAGCCATAAAGAGAATCAGCCCTTTTAACTTCTCCAATACTCATTAAGAGAATGAATTGTTTACTCTTTTCATTCCCGCACACATCAATTTTCAAAGAGCCATAAACACTTAATTCGCAATTCGCTCTCCTTTGTGAAAGTCCTGTCTGGCTGGCAAAAACTGCCAGCCAGACAAGCATCACAAAGTTACCTAACAAGTACCAGCTTTTCGATGATATTCGTGCCATTACCAGAAAGTCGAACGAAATAAACTCCTGTGTTCAAAGCATTGCCATTCACATCGGATAAGTTCCAATCAACAGCAAACCGACTTGGAGTTGTAACTGTGAAATCAAATGCCTTAACAATGTTGCCAGCAAGGTCAACAATGCTAACTTTATATGTACCAGCATTCTCTAAATTCAGCCAAATTTGTGGATTCGATGTACCATTTTCCAAAATGCTAAGCCCATTGGATTCTTCTGATGGATTTACTTTCATCAAGAATCTTGGGTTAACTTCTTGCTCATTAAATCGAACATTAAGTTTTTTAATAACTACGGGCTTATTTTCGAATACAAGGTAAGCAATAGGTGCGTCGGGAGAGAAGACGCCAGAGCCAACTAACACAGCTCGATTGTCTCCATTTTCAACAAGTAAATCTGGATTGTTTGCTTCGATTTTGAATGGTTCGTCCATTTGAACAAAGAGCGAAAGAGGTCCTTTCAACTCACCATTCAAATAAACAGGCATACGAATCTTCCCATTGTATTCTTCAGATGAACCAAAATAGACATTATTAGCAAGTTCAGTCGCCGAAATTTTGCCATAAAGTGGAATTGTATCGTACAGCCAAGGCAATTCAGGGAGTCGAGCTGCAATGTAATGCAAAATCAATGCAGCATCGTATTCATTAACCTGATAGAATATTTGCTTGATGGAGCCAACATCTGCGGGCAAACTGTCGGCGTAGTTTTTATTCCGCCACTTAATTTCAACTTTCTGACCTGACTGATTATAATAGTACCTACCATTATGATTTACATCACCGTGGTAAGCAGCTCGTCTGCGTACGCTATCTAACGGAATGCCCGTTGCCATACTCTTCATTATAATGCGAGCATCATTGACTGTAACATATCGGCTTTGAGGCATATTATAGTGCTTGCGATTATATCCTTTCGAAAGGTCAACATCACCATCGCCCCAGAATTCTTCGACATTGAATCGAGCCATTGAACGGAATCGGATTCTATGGTCTGTTCCGCCCGAGGGTGCCCATTCGTTAGTCAATTTCATACTTGTACGGGCAATGTAGGGGTCTTTCTCAAATTCGAGACCATTCAAAAAGTCGGCAGGAGAAAATTCCCCCTTGATTCCTACCGAAGCATTTCGAGTAATAACACGAGTATCGTTGGTATACTCATTCCCACCAACCTGCCCATAAGCAAATTCGATATCGCCCTGAGCAGAATACGGGTCTTGGGACTTATAAAGGCGAAGCTGAAATGTGGCAATACTGGATCGAACATTAACATCGTTAATATTCAAATATCGCCACTCTACGATAAATACTCCCCGGTCAGGGTCAGATTTGTAGTAGATTTTCGTCGGTTTGTAGCCATTAGATCTTTCTTGATCTAAATGATAGTAATGGTCTCCCCAAAAAGGCGCCAACACATTCTTGGGATAAGAAGTATTATCGTAGAACAAAGCTGTTGGGTCCTTTGCAGGAGTATAAGGGGGTTGGGAGAATGTTACAAACCCATTGATACATACCCAAAGGCGTGTGTAAACTTCCCCACCGAACTCAAATGGAAAACCAATTGGTATTCCATTTGGGAACGAGTATCCATCGTCGAGGTCTTGTGACCACGTTGGTGGCAGGCCAAATGCTCCAGCTGGAATTTCAATTCCATCTTCCAAAGGCTCATACGGGACATTTCGAATTTGACGAACGGTATCGAAATCCCCGTAAACTTGCGCTTTTGCTGTTATCTGCAAGGATAACATTAATACTATTGCTGTTGCTATCCCTACAGTTAGTCCGAAGATTTTTTTCATTTCACATCTCCTTTTTTATTTCTAAATACATAATTTCCTTCCATATTAAACTCCGGCTTGCCCCAATTAAGGGGCAAGCCTATTCTGTTTTACCTAATAATGTTTACTGGATAATTGTATGTCTTCGTTCCGCTCGTCAATCTCAAGAAGTAAACTCCGCTAGCGATTTCATTCGAAACATTCCAGACTTCCCTGTATTGTCCAGCTCCATAGTATCCATTTACGATTGTACCAACAACATTACCAAGAGCATCGACCAATTCAATCTTAATTTGTCCTTCCTCAGACAATCCGAATGTAATTGTTGCGCTGCTCGATACTGGATTTGGACTTACAGCGGAGATTCCGAACACAGGAGCTTCTGTTGGCTCAACCTTGCTTACCCAGTCGTGGACGATGAGGAATCCTGTAACATTATCGCGGCCAATTTGGAGTTTCCAGTACTGACCTTCGTCAATCAACTTAATATCGCCTTCCTGTGGATACCCTTCGCCAGTCTTCATATTGTAATTGAAGACATTACCATTAGATTTATCATCGCGGATGAACCACTGACCGCCAGTTGGATTCCTTTGTGCATCGTTCTTATCGGGAATTTCATCCTTAGCCCATCGAATCACAACAGGATAGAAGAGCGAGGTGTTTCCAACAACGCCACCAGCTTGGAATCGACCCTTGTAAACGCGTACATCGGGTTTGTTCTGGGCTCGTGGGAATATGTTACGCAATGTTCCATTCGTAAGCGAAATTGTCCATCGAGCATCAAACACATCGATTGGCGGAATTGATGGTAATTCGTATTCGCAGAAGTTAGCGTCGAGTGTACCAATAGGCTCTCCGTCAAGACCTTCGCCTGTCGTTGCATTTCTTGGAGCTGTACCAAACTTCAATTCCTGCCAAGCGCTTTTACCATCGCCAGGTATGTTGCCCGGGAAGGTATTTTCAATCTTCAATGTGCAGATGAAATCAGTTGCATCAGACACTTCAACACGATAAATCAATGTATCTTTTGCACCACTTGCATCAGTAACTTCAACAAATATTGTCACCTTGCCATCAGCATCTCTTTGACCGCCTGGGAATGCATTAGACTTAATCAAAACCTTAACAGTATCTTTGGCAAGTGTACCTCTAATAACTGATGGCTCAATAGTGAATCCAGCAGGTCGAATAACTCGTAGCGTAAGTTCTTCGGTTGCTGGTACACGCTTCAAGTCGTAATCCCAAACAAGTAGTGTATCGCTATATGGTTTGCCATCGTCAACGCAAACAACCTTTGGTGCATTCGTAATTCTTGGCTTGTGATTGGTCGAATCGACAAAGAGCGACAATACTTTGATTGCCGAAAGTTGTCGTTGCCCATTCACGATGTCCCAAACTGCAACTACAACCTGTTCGGTCTTTGGTGCATCGTTCAATCCCGGCTTACCATACAGCAAACCACTGGTTGTATTAATCTTGAGCCATCGTGGGGTGGTCTTCAGATTCGTAAGGTCCCAAACACCAGCTTCTGGGAAGCATGGGTCTCGTGGTATCTGGTCTTGCGGATAGTCAGGATAAATAAGTTCGAATTCGTGGGCTTGACCAAAGTTCGGGTCATACACCTTTATAGCCTTCGAAGAGTCAATAAGCTCTGGATTATAGTCAATATCTTCCTTGGCAGGTGGTAAAGTTTCAGTTGTAATAATTGGTGCCACATTGATAAACACAGGCATCGTCATAAAATTAACACCGCCGTGACCATCATTTACCACAATGGTGAATACGGTATCAGTATTCAATGCATTATGGTATTGAACAGCTTGTGATGGTTTCAGCAAGTTCCAAGCTGTTGCAGAGTCGATTCGGATATTAATTTGACCATGGGTTGTAAGGTCGACACCAAATGGGTCTGTATCAGTGTCGCTACCATACTTCATCAAATATTGGTTGCCCATCCACACAGGTCGGGTTTGAACAATAACCGCTTCGTTCTTTATTCCATCCATATTTTGGTCGTAAATCGTGGTGTCAATCACAGCAGTATCGCCAGGATTGTTCCACCAATCACGATTTCGAATAGCTATATTCATAAATCCATAAGCGGTCTTACCATAGCGGAAGTCCCAACCTCGTGGGTCGAGAGTTTCAGCAGCCAAATCTTCTAACTCGTCATCAGTGTTGAAGTCAACTTGGAATCGAAGTTTATTAGTCAAATTAGCCTTCAATTTATTATCTTCTGTCATACCGCAGGTATAAACCGATGGCTTATAAACCACATAAGGTACGACATTTGTTCCAGCTCGGTCAATCCTCTTGTAAATGGTCTCAGCACGATTGTCGGCTTCTTCGGGAGTTTCGACCCAATCCATAAATCTTGGCACACTATCGATAACGAAGATTCTAAAGGCATAATCTGTATAATACTGTCCACCATTAAGAATCGTATCTTGCTGTAAGTATCTTGCGTTCTGAACATCATATTTATAAGCACTCAGATAAGGTGCAAAAGTATAAATGAATTTGTCAATTGTATCTTGGCTAACGCCAGCAGCTTTCAGAGAATCGATAACACGGAATGCTGGCGGATAGTTTTCGGCGCGGACATATACCCATTCACCACCGGGCACAACATATGGGTTAATCGGTTTACCACGGAATACAAGATAACCAAGTGCATTGTCCTTCGGATTAATCACAGTCTGGTCACCTGCGGGAATTGTATCGACAAGTAACCATCGCGACAAACCACTTGTTGGCTCAACCGACCAGTGATATGTGAGTCGTGCATAAGAATTCGGGAACAAGAATGAACGCGGGTCGAAGTATTTATTTGTGTCCATAGCTGTTACAGCAAGAATACTATCGCGTCCTTGTCCTTCTTCGGGTCGCAATCCAGAATATGTTCCGGGATATTGAGGATATTCCCTGTCTTCGGTCAAGAAAATAGTATTCAAGAACTCAACAAGTTTCAAAGTATCGGTTTTACCTTGACGGCTCGGGAATTCAGAAGGCACAATCTTAACTATAGTATCATTTTGCAAATGTACTATGTTACCAGTAAAGACTGGTGGTTCAGTTGAACCAACAATCTTGAAGCTAATTCCGTGGTAATAAGCAAGATCAACACCTTCTTTCCAGAGTACTGTTCGGGAAACAATTCTTACAACATCACCCGTATCAACCGGCAATGCACGATATCGCTCACCAGCGTAGAAGGTTTGGTTCCCTTGATTCGATGGTGGCATCGATGGTCGATTCGAGAAGAGGTTCGGAACCTTTCCAAATGCTGTGGTTCCAGCGTGATACCTTCTGCCGGGAAGTGCACCACGGTCTTCTTTCTCTGGGTTCCATCGCAGTTGCCGCAACAGATAGTCACCGGCACCTAAGTTATACAAGCCTTCCTCGGTCCTTCGTATTGTTGTATTCGGATTCCTATTTGTTGAATCGGGCACTAATTCAACGCGAGCACGGAATACTTCGCGGTATGGTGCATTCTCGCCAACTTGTTGCAATGGAACTCGAATATAATCACCTGTGGTTTCGTTTATTACAAAGAATACTGTTTCGTTGAGCAATCTCGGGTCGTGGTTCGACCTTTCCGCTAAGCCTTCATAATTAACTTGGGCTTCAAGGAATAATGGATATCCTATCGGATGATAATATTCACCATTTTCATCTGGTCTGAACTCATCTTGCATTGCAGCGATGAAAGGATACTTCAAATTACCGTTTTCATCCTTAGCCTCGGCTACAAATGGGTCTCTTGTCCATCGCTTCACATATTTACCGTAAGAGGGCATCGACGGGTCATTGAACAATCGCAATACAGGCGGAATTCCAACGGCAAAGTCTTCGATTGGAACCATTCGTCGATTCGAATAGTCGGCAACTTTAATATCAGTTCCTTTATCATATAGGTCATAAACAAGACCAGACATCAAAAGCTTCTCAGGTAGACTATATTGTCCGGGTGTATTCTCGTCCGTACCATTATCAAGTGGAATTGGTCGATATGTAAATTTATGAGTCGATTCAAATGGTCCTTGCTCGCGTGGGTCAGCAGTTGCTGGGAACATAAACTTCAGGTATGTTTCGTTCTTCGGATTAAAGTCGGAGTCCACAAAAAATGTTTCCATTTGAGCTGGTTCGGCGTAAATCGTATCGTTTCCATTAATTGCGATAATCTTCTTTTGGTAAACAACCGAAAGAACCACATTTGCTTCTGTTCTACCCCAGTAATTACCACGTAATGTATCGGTACCGCCAAACCCAACTTTCGAGCCAGCAAGAACACCCTTTGTATTCGGTGCATCAGGTAGCCTAATCAAAAATCTTGCTTTATTATTGTAAATTGAGTTTGCAGCCTCGGGAGCCAATGTAGATGGCAATGGTCCAACAACTTCGCCATACAAAATCGCTCCGGCAAGGTCGCTCGATGCAGCATTTCCAACAATGTTGCGGTTGTTATCTCTTCTCACCGGACCGGAAATAACATTTTGCTCATATCCAATCCTTGAATAAGCTTCGTTACCAGTAATCAAAGAACGATTGAAGACCAATCGCAGATTATAATTATCGGAATAAACTGCTGCACCAGTGTAAGCTTTATTGTTCTGAATCCGAACTCTGTTGAAGAATATCGTATCAACTCGATTAGCACGATTATCATCAACAACATCAAGAATGTAAATTGCACCACCAAGACCAACTCCGTTTTCGGGAAGGTCGGTGTCCCAATTCTTACGGCGGACGTCAACATAGCGAGCATCTGCTGGTTTAATATCGCTCCAAGTAGCACCGCCATCGAGTGTTCGCTTCAGCAAGCCATAGTCACCACTAATGAATCCCCATTGATTTGTTGGGAATATAGCACCATAGACACTGTAAGGACTTCCAATGTCAAGAGGTGTCCAGTTTGCTCCGGCATCCTCGGTCTTCCAAGCAACTCCATATTCACCAAAAACATATCCTGTGGTCAACGAAGTAAACACTACTTTGTTGAAGCTGTATTGAGGATTCTCATATATCTTAGCCCAGGTAGCGCCAGCGTCGGTTGTCTTTAAAATCACACCCCAGTGTCCAACAACATATCCTGTGTTAATGTCTGTAAAGTACACATCTTTCAAAGTAGCGTATGTATTTGCAAAGCGAACATCCCAAGTTGCACCACCATCGGTAGTAACAAGGATTGTTCCTCTTTCGCCAACAACATAACCACGAGTTGCCGAAACGAAGTAAACACTCCACAAAGTATGGTTAGTTACTCCATCACCAATTTGTGTCCAAGTTTCGCCGGCATCTGTAGTTTTAAGCATCATTCCATTAGAACCAACTGCATATCCAACAGTTGCTGTTGGGAAGAAGATGTCATTTAGAACATAGGAATAAATTGCTGGATGAACTTCTCGCCAGGTTGAACCATTGTCCTCAGTCTTCAAAATCACACCTCTATCGCCGGCAATAAAGCCATTGTTTCCTTTGAATACAATGGACATCAATCGATATGGCTGAGAATAATTTGTATATTGCCATTTATCTCCGCCTTGGGTAATCTTTATTATCGTTCCGTTCTGACCAACAGCAAATCCAGATGTTGCATCATAAAATGCTACATCATAAAGGTCAGCAACAGTTTGTTCGGTTCCAGCCTCGATTTGAGTTGTACCGCTTCCACTTTGAGAAGCAAGGATATTATCCTCAACAAGAACTTCGTTGTCGAGGAATTGCGTCAACATTCTTGTATCGGGTGGATAAGCACTCGACTTATATGTAAACACATCGTTGGTCGAAGTAAAGTCAACTGCCAACAAGGTAACTGGGTCAACTGTTACTTGGTCAACATCGGTTACAAAGTATCTCTTGGTATTTGTTTCGGGGTTAACCATTGCAAGGGCGCCACCATTACCATTGTAAACCTTGTTGCCAATGAATTGCACGCCCTTAACAACATTCAAGTCGGCGTTAATGGTGTACATTGCACCACCGCCACGAATATATGGCTTGTTGATTTCTGCAACACCTTCGCCAACCGTGTTGTTGATAAATTGAACTCTTCGTAATTCAACTGCTTTCTGTTGCGGTGGTATCAACAAGGAACCTTGTGGAATGTGTATCTCGATGGCACCGCCACCAAACCCAGCCTTGTTGTTTTCAAAAACAACAGGGTAAAATCCACCATAACCAATAATTGAAGTTCCTACGACACCACCCGCACCAACAACGCTCATATTGCGCGATGTGTAGATGGCACCACCAAACGCAGTAGCAGTGTTTCCAGTAAATCTAATATTGAAGCCATAGTCACGAGTAATTGGGGTTGCATCGGAACCACCTATTACAGGCGACATCTCGGGATAAGTGTTCCCATCGACAAAGATTGCACCACCAGAACCAGAACGGTTATTGGTAAATTCAGTTTCGTTCACATTCTGTCGTTTCGGACCACCTTTCACTTGGAGCCTACCAAAAGTATTTTCGCAGTAAATAGCACCACCACGAGAGAAATACCCGCTATTGGTTCCAGTTATAGAATCCTGTAAATATTTAACATAGGTTTCGTTAGAAATGAATTTCCCAGCAACAATCAATGAAGTGTTGGCACCAACATAGATAGCACCACCACGTGCACCAAATGTATTACCATTATTTTGATAGTTGCTTGCAACATTGCCAATAGCTTCGAATGTATCATCGGAGAAGGTTACCAACCCTCTTGAATTTGTTTTAATTGAATTGTTTACACCAAGTCCAACCTCAATTCGAGTATCTTGCCCATATTGGTCATCTCGACCTGCAATGTAGATAGCACCACCAAATGCCACATTGCCATATTGTTGCGGGTAGGCAGCAGGCTCATCGGTTGCATCGGTTACAACTGGAATTGGTGGGTTACCAATTAATCGGGTTCGAACATTTGCAAGCTGCACATAATTGTTTTCGAATTTAACATTGCGGATACGACCCAAGAGCAAAGCCAATCGAGCATCTTCGAGTGCTTGTCGTAGATAACCAGTCAATGGCTCATCGCTTTCCTCATCAATCAAATCGTATGCTTTAATAGGATAATTACTTAAAATTTTGGAAATTGAACCATCTTTTTCAACATAGTTCGGGTTCTTATCGGCTGGATAATTCGGTAAAGTATTAACTATTGGGTCAACAGGATAGCCATCGGGGGCTTGTAGCAATGCCAATGCACCACCTCGATGTCGAGCCATATTATTTCTAAATTCGCAGTTCAAAAGCCAGAGTCTCGAAGACAAAGAAGTAATAGCACCGCCAGTTCCATTTGTCAGTTTTGCCAAAGTTTCGTTCAATTGAGTCCAAGTTGCCCCTAAATTAGTTCCATAGAATGGTTTATTTCCAACAGTAATATCTTTTCGGAACCCTTCGAAAGAGCAGTTTCGGAAGAATGCAGCCCTCGCCCCGGGAAGAACTACAATGTGCCCCCATTCTCTCGAAAAGTTATTCTCGGGTTGCCCAATAAACCGAATCTTGGCAGGAACCACATTAACAGAACGTCCACCATAACGAGTCCAAGGAAGCATCCACAGGTTGAGGTCGTTCGTTGGGTCATTATTCAATCGGGCAGCATAGAACATAATCGCATATTCAAATGGCAAAAGCACCTGATTGGGAGTTAATGTCACTGGAATTTCAGGATAATTACTGAAAGAACGAAGGTTTTTGTTAAACACAACACCAAACATATAATCGTACTTGTTCGGGTGAATAGTTTGGTCGCGTGTCGTACCAACATTAACTACCCCGTTAAAAAGGAAGTAGTTAACATCCGAGTAGCCATCCCACCCATTAGGGTTGTTTTGCGAGCCGGGAATTGCAGTTGGGTTCAAACCGCCGGGATTTGCAGTGTAAGTTGCAGAAGCAAATCCGTCGGCAATGATTCGACCGCCAACCGAGTCGATTAATCTTCCGTTCGGATAGAACCGAACAGTTGTTCCTGGTTCAATGATAAGTGTTCCACCTATCACAAAGTCGCGATTAATGATATAGACCGTATCTTTGAAGAAAACGCGAATGTCGCCCGGAGCCACTCGCCCGGACACATAGACCTGTGGTTGTGCATAGGTATTAAATGTTATAATACCTAACAAAACCAAAAAGAGACTTAGACGAAGTAATCGTTGCATAACTCCTCCTAATAATTGCTACTAATTAATTTAAAACTATCTATTTCTTTGTTAAAAATTTTCAACACTTTTTCTTTATTTAACACAACCATATATTTCTCACTCAATAATTGTGCCAAGTCGGACAAGTCCAGCCTTTGCTTCGTTAACAAATTCCGATTGATTATCCCCGATAATTGTTCTGTAAAGCTTCTCTGCTTTCTTCTTTTCCCCAATCTTCTCGAAACACAAAGCCTGGAAAAACAAATATCTATCTTTAACACCAATTGGCAAAGCATACCGCGAAGCCATTTCGTAAAATTTTATTGCTTCTTGGAAATTGCCCATACTTTCGTATGCAACACCCAAACCAGCCGTTGCACCTTCCAAAACTATATTCGATTTCGAATCCAATGCTATCTTGAAATATTCTACTGCATCGCTATATTTTTCCAATTGCAAATAACAATTGCCAGCATATAATGCTGCAACATACGATGGAGCCACACCTTTATATTTCCTAACAATGTCTACCAAACCAATCACCTCTTCGCCACGAACCTTCTTGGTCTTATCGCCGCGTAATGCTAATTCATATTGAGCATTTTCGATATAAGGCAAAATTCTCGAAATTGCAACCGAAGCTTTTATTTCCTTCTCTTCTTCGGACTTCAAAACAAAATATCTAATAACGAAAATCAAAGCCACTAGAAGAATTACAGCCCCAGCCCCAATATTAATTGCCTTCTGGTTCCTTTCGATGAACTGCTGTAAGGCACTGGGCTCTTTCTCAGTCACCTGCTCAACTTGTTTCTTTTCTACTGTCGCCTTCACTTCCTAATTCCCTTTTTCATTTTCCAAAGATACTTTTGCGGTCTGTGGACAAAACCGCAAATGCTAAATTACAAATAACAAACTAAAAAAACTAACAGAAGTTCCAAATTTCTCCCTTTTTTCTTCTTTTTTGCTCTTTTTTCTTCCAAATCTTGTTTAATATCTACAACAGTGTCAATCTTCTTTCACAATCCTTAACTCGTCCGTCGCAATTATTCAAAAACCACAAAAAAGAAAATGCAATTTAATTTAAAAAATCAATTTTCCAAAATGAATTTTTAATTTTTTTATATTCCAATAGATTATAGCTACCCTTGATTAACCTCACTGCTCTCACCGCTAATTTCACTATTCCTCTTCCTTTCTGCCAAAGCCGAAATCCAGATGCTAAGTTCAAACAGAACAAACAGCGGAAGGGCAAAAATCAATTGATTTATCGGGTCGGGTGTCGGTGTCAATACCGCAGCAATTATTAATATGACTACAATCGAATGCCTTCGATACTTCCTTAAAAATTTAGATGTTAATATCCCAAAACGAGAAAGGATAAAACTCACCATAGGCATTTCGAAAACCAAACCGGTAACAAGCACCATCATCGAAATGAAACCAAAATAATGATTAACATCGAATTTGTTCTCGATTGCCTTCGTTCCAAAATATGCCGAAAAATTTAACATTATTGGTATCATCACAAAATAAGCAAATGCAACGCCACAAAAGAAACATATCGCCGTAAAAAATGTAATCAAGCGTACCCACTTCTTCTCGTTTGGATAAAGCCCCGGAGCCACGAACTTCCATATCTGATAAAGGACAAAAGGCAAGGCAATAATCACACCACCAATGGTAATGACTTTGAAGTACAAGAAAGGCTGTCCAAAAGGCTGAAGATTCTGTAATTTCAAACCTGCTTGAATTGCAGGTCGCAGAAGTATGTTTTCTATGATAAAATCTATCTTGATTCCAACAAGTATGCATCCAACAATAATTCCAACAATTGAAATTATAATTCTCTTCCGAAGCTCATCAATATGCTCCAAGAAGGACATTTCTGCTTTATCTTGCCGTTCCCTTTTCTTGCTTCTGAACATTCCCCTCGGTAAAATCAGTTTAAATTTCTTTACACCTGTGTGTATTTAATTACTCATTCAAAAAACAAAAAAAAGAGCCTTTTCGTTTGGAAATGAGTTAAACGAAAACTTGGGCTAAATCATTTAAAAAATTCCTTGCCCGCTGTTCAGTGCTTCAATTTCACTTTTAAGTTCGTATGCCCGTGTATTGGTTGGAAAGTAGGCTATCTCCATATTTATTGAGTTCAAAGCATCGGCTAACTTACCCGTTTGCATCTCTGCAAATGCTTTCATCAAAAACAGATTTGGGATTCCAATACCGAACTTTTCGCAAATTTCTATTGCTTCGACAATAAAGGGCAAAGAGGCAGCAAAATCTTGATTCTGAAAGTGCACAATCGCATTGTTGACCGCGTTTTCCAATGCAATTTCATCTTGGGATTTAAACATATCCTCATATTGAAAAAACTCATCCATAATTACCTCGAAAAAAGAAGGGAAAAGAGCAATTTCCGTGCCATTGCTTTCTGCTCTTTTCCCCAAAGTAATAAAATTAAGCCCTTTTCGAAAGTTCCTTGTAAATGTGCGAAATGGCACCAGCGTAAATTGAGTAGAATATCAAACCTATCACGATAAAAATAATCCATCCAATCACCGAAAGTGTTGAAATACCAATCGGTAAAGCGGAAAATTCATCGACAGGCTCCTTGAATATCAACCAAACAATTATCATCAAAACAAGATGAATAAGGAAGAGAATGAACAATCCGCCGAAGATGTCCCACTTAAATCCATAAGTTGCCTTCGCCGAGGCAGAAAGAGCTTGAAATGCCGATAATTTCTTGTCGATTAAGAAATAATAGCTCAAAAGCCAAGTTATTCCAAGCACGATGCCGGGAATTATAACAAAAGCATAAGCAAATGGAAGAGCAATCGTCATCAGAGCGAGAAGAAGGAAGAAATCGGGCATTAGGCTTCGATAATCCTTTCGAAAGATTTCGCCAAGGCTGAACTTTTCGTCTTTGCTCATTTTAACAATAAGACCATAAAGTCCTATTGTTGTGCCAATGTTTAGATAAGGAATCCACAAGGTGATAAACCAGAGGATAAGAGACCCCACATAGAGAAAAAGATATTTAAAACCCTTCGAGAAGCCATTAGAAATAATTGAGCCTACGCTGAGGTCGATGAAAGAAACAGGATAAACCTGGCTTTCGCCAGTCGATTGGATTTGTTCATCCATAACAACCCCCGAATTTATTAAACATACACCGAGGAAAACTCCTCGTTTTTTTATCAAATTCAAATCATCGGGCTTAGGATGAACAATCGAGCAGTTCCAATCGTATTATCCAAAAGTTACGGTAGCACCGAACACCTGTGCGGAAGGCGGGACTTGAACCCGCACGCCCTACCGGGCGCCACCCCCTCAAGATGGTGCGTCTGCCAATTCCGCCACTTCCGCTTTTCAATCTTTCAGGATTGCTAAATTAATAAATTTTATTTAAATAACAAAAACTTTTTTGAAAATTTTTTGCTATTTTTGAATGTAAAAAGTTAGAGGTTTTAAAATGTTGAAAATTCATTTACTCTCTGCTTGTAAGCTTTGCCTGCTGATTCTACTTTTCCCATTTTTTGCGATATGCCAAACAACATATTGGGCTAAACTTATCGAAAGCCCTTCGAGCGAGGTAATCCATTCAATTTTGCTATTCCCAAACAAAGATTTCCTTCTCGTTGGATGGACAAATAATATTCCCCAAGAAACCGAAAATTTGATACTGATTTACTGCAATAAAGACGGAAACATCATTTGGCAGAAATCTCTTGGCGGACCCTTCCTCGAAGTTGGTCTATCGGCAATTAGTATATCCGAGGGCAATATCCTTGTGGCTGGTACTGCTCAATCTTTCGGTCAGGGAAGCAGCGACATTTGGCTCATCAAAATCGACCGAAGCGGCAAAATTCTCTGGCAAAAAACTTACGGAGGATACGACGATGAATCGGTTTCCCAAGTTATCGAAACCGAAGACGGTGGCTTTATTGTTGCTGGGTGGACTTATTCTTTCGGCAATGGTTCCCACGATGGGCTTGTCTTTAAAATCGACAATATGGGAAATCTCCTTTGGCAAAAATGCTACGGCTCCACAGCCAGCGAGGACATTCGCTGCTTTACCCGTGCAAAAAATGGCAATATGATTATAACGGGAACAACTAACGACACAAGTTATGGCACTGTTATGTGGATTGCTCTGATTGATTCTTCTGGAAATCTTCTAAAACAAGGCAAATTTTACGACTCAAACATTTTCTTTATAAAATCCGATGTCGCAACCTCGATTACCGGTTACGTTTTCCCAACCGACATTTTCCAATTTGGCGATAATTATTTAATTACTGGTGTATCATTATCTTATTTCAACTCGGACAAATCCCCATTTGTAATCGTTGTCAATGATTCACTGGAACTTGTTTCGGCTGTAACTTACGACTTTTCGGGCTATATTTCTCATTCTATGCTTTACAAAGACAAAATTTACCTTACGGGCTCCGCATTCAACGACAACTCAAAGAATACAGATGTGCTTATTGGCTCTATAAAAGTTCCCGATTTCACCTTTTCGGGAAGACTTTTTGGCGGTAGTGAAAACGAAAGCGGTTACGTCCCCGAAGTTTTCGACGATACAACTTTGCTTGTGGCGGGATATTCATATTCGTTTAGCAACGGGAATTCGGATATTCTACTGCTTAAAGTTTCTGACCAATTCAATTTGCCCGATGGCAGGGTAAAAATCACAAAATCCTTCCAAAATATCCAGCCTTTCGACATTGTCCGTAAAATTAATGTCTTGCCATTAGACTTCCGCACTCGATTGGGTGAACTTATTGTTACCACCTCCGATGCAAATGTTACTGATATCGATATGAAAGTTCGGGATTTGAATGGAATTACTTTTGTTCAAGAGCCAGAAACTCATTACAAACTCATTTTTTCATATCCTGATGAGTTAATAATCATTCTGCCTGAACAAAATTATCAACTTTCCGACATTTCGATTATTAATATTCTTGGCAAGGAAGTTATCAGAATACCGAAGGAGAGTTTGGACACCAAGAAGTATTTTAAAGTTAGTTTAAAAGAACTTCCAAGCGGAATGTATTTCGTTGTTTCGTTTGATTCCAAACCATTTCCAATTGTCAAAATTCATTAATAAGTGAGGGAAAATCAGTCCATTCAAATCAATCGCATCCTTGAGTTATCAAGAGCAGGTCGTTTTAATATTTTGCCCTATTTCTTTCAAAAAATTTTCGGAGGGAACTCTTTCAAAACTTCACACGACAGGTGTCCTTCATATTCATCAAATCGAGCACATTGTGGGTTGAAATTCTTTCTGCCTTTGGATCTGCTCTTAAAACCAGTGGAGGCAATTGGAATGGAATTTTTATAGAATCTTTCTCAACAGCAAGATTTGGGTTCGAAAGTGCAAGTTTTTCTTCGAGAATAACCTTATATAAATGGTTCCTGTAATACTTCCCCTTTGAAATATCCTTAATTCGAGCATTTAGAATTCGATTTATGGATGGGTTCCCTTTTTGGATAACCAAATCCTTATTGTAATCAACTTCGGAATAGGAAGCAAATTTTATTGTAACAATTGGCTCATTCCTATAAACCAAAACAGGAATTCCAATTTTAACAATTTGATACCATCTTGCTCCATCTTCGTTTGCCATACGAACGCAACCATGCGAAGATGGTCGCCTTCCCAAACTTGCATAATATCCCGTCTTCTTCAGTCCGTGAAATCCTATGTTCCCGTTGAAGCCAATCCAGTTCAGCATTTCTGCATTTTCGAACTGACGGGAAATTTGTATTGGTGCTTTGTTTTGAACAGCATAAAGACCAGTTGGCGTTTCAATTCCCTTCGACAAAAACTTATTTCCACTCGAAATTTTAACTGTATCTATGGTGCCATCCCTCGAAAAAAGCATTGCAATTTGCTTTCCAAGATTTATTTCAATATATTGATTCCCCAAATAGTAAAATGTATCCTTAAACGGTAAAAACAGAAAAACTATGCGGTCGTTATCCTGCGAAAATGTGATTTTAGTATGAAGAGCAAACACATCGGAATTCCCTTGCAGAATACGAATAGAAATCAAAACAGAAAAAAGCAAGGGACAGCAAAAATTCAAAGAATTTTTTAATCTTTTTTTAAACAATTAATTTGCTTTCTGTATTTTTAAAAAATGCAAATTATGAAAACGGAGGGTATTGCAGAGGATATTTCGCGGATTGCTGTTGTTCGAACAGACCGCCTTGGCGATATGGTACTAACGCTACCAATGTGTGCGGCTATCAAGGAAGCCCTGCCTTCGGCACAAGTCATCTTAATTGCCCGAAGCTATGTCAAACCTTTGCTTTTTGAATGCGAAGCAATTGACTCCGCAGTTTTTATCGAGGACTTTAAAAACGACTTCATCGAAATATTTTCATCTGTTCAGCCCCAAGTAGTTTTTTTCCCGCGACCGAAATTTAACGAAGTTTTCGGTGCATTCAAAGCAGATGTTCCAATTCGAATTGGAACATCTTATCGCTTGTATTCTATTCTTTTTACACATAAAATCAAGGAACATCGAAAGATTTCGCTTTACAACGAAGCCGAATACAATCTTCATATGGTCGAAACATTTTTCAACAAAAAGCTCGAACTTCGATATGTTCCAATCAAAGTAAATCCAACCGCAAAGGTAAAAGTTATTGGCTTGCTCGATACACTGAATATTGATTTAAACAACTTCATCGTGCTTCATCCCGGAAGTGGTGGCTCGACGAAAGTCTGGCCTGTTGAACTTTTTGGAGAGCTTGCCGAAATTCTTCTAAAACACGGCTTTGATGTTATCCTAACTGGTAGCAAATTCGAAAGCCAGCTTGGGCAAACGATTTTACACAAAGCACCGGAGGCAATAAATCTGATTGGAAGGCTGGATTTATATCAGACGATAGCACTTTTATCGCTTGCACGAGGTTTTGTGTCCAACTCTACCGGCATACTTCATATTGCTTCGGTGCTCGGTATTCCAACAGTTGGAATTTTCCCAAATACACCACATCTTTCCGCTAAACGTTGGGGACCAATCGGACCATTTTCGACAACTATTTCACCCCAAACCACAGAACCCGAAAAATTCGACGATATGTCGCTCGTTCCACCTCAGTTAGTCTATAAAGAATTGAGCTTGCTTATTTCCCGTAAGATGACTGAATCAGCTTCTTAGCCTTTTCCAAATCACCAGCCGTGTCTATTCCAACCATTTTTCGGTCGATTTCAATACAATGTATCCTTATTCCATTTTCCAGCAAACGCAATTGTTCCAACTTTTCGGCAATTTCAAGTTCCCCCTGTGGCAATTTCGAGAAAGTTTCTAACGCCTCTCGGCGAAAGCAATAAATTCCTATGTGCTTATAGAACGAAAATTTTATATGCCATAACTCCTTTTCCGAATCTCGAATAAACGGAATCGGGCTACGGGAAAAATATAAGGCATTTCCATCAGCCGAACAAACCACTTTAACAACAGAGGAGTCAAAGATTTCGCCATTCTCTTCGATTTTGGAAACCAAAGTAGAAACGCCAGCCTCGCTCCCTTTTAACCCAAGAATTAAGCGGTCGATTAACTCACCTTCAACAAATGGCTCATCGCCTTGAATATTGAGAATAAAATCGGCATCCAAACCGAGATACTTATATGCCCAGATGATTCTATCGGTGCCCGATGCAAAATCCATGGGAGTCAAAACGAAATCGGCACCGATTTTTTTGCACAACTTGACTATTTCTTCAGAATCAGTGGCGATCATTAGCCTCTGCAATAACTTCGATTCTTTTGCTCCTTCCCAAGTTCTTTGAAGTACAGGCTTCCCGCAAAGGTCAATCAAAAGCTTGCGTTCGAGCCTTGTCGACTGCAAACGTGCTGGTATAAATCCCACAGCAGAAATATCTTTTCCCATCAGAACGGACTCCACGAAAAGTTGGCAATAGGAACAACAAAAGGCTGAGTGAACCAGCCTAACCCAAAATCGAAACAAACTGATGTGTTCGCCAAACGAATTCCCATAAACAATCCCGAGTGTGTAGGTCTTTGGACATCGATATTCCACAACTCTGCAATAAAATGCAATCCTTTATGGTGCGGTATTTTCGTATCAACTCCAAACGCAACACCAAAAGAGCCATCGGGATAATTAACATCGACAGAATTTATACCATATCGCACCAAATAATAATCCTCGCTCCCAGCTTTATAAAAAACAGAAAGCGAAAGGCTGGTTTTGTAAAACAAAGCAGTCGCAACGCCGTAGAAATGAATGAACTTGTTATTGTTGTTAGCAAAGCCAAGATTCCCACCAAAGGCAAGATAAAGGTTTCGGGGAATGTCCTCAAAATCAATTGAGGGCAAACTGCCCTTTATGTTAATCAAAGATAATTGCTGGTTTGAATAAGCACCGGGCAGAAAAGACCTGCCCGCTATGACAGAAAAATAATCCGTAATTCCGATGCCGCCATATAAAAAGAACATCTCCAGCATCCCAATGAAATGATTGTTCCCAATTCCAATTGCTGTCGGAAGCAAAAAATACTTATGACCATTGCGATAATACTTGCTACATTGAACGATTTCCGAAATTTGAGAGAAATAGATTTTGGCAATCCCAATTTCGGAGTCGAACTTTATTCCATCGCCTTCTTCAGGGTCGGAAATAAAAGAATCGACCTTGCCTTCCAGCTCATCGCCATTAGTCAAACGAATCACATAACATTCGCCGAGTTGAAGTTCTTTCGGCTTCGTCCCAGCAACCGCCTGAACAAAAGCAACCAAAATAAACAAAAGCAGAAACAATGGTTTAATGCTCATAAAACAACCACTAACAATTAGAAATAAACGAAAAGTTAACTTTAAAAGTTTCCAGAGATTTTATCGCGAAATTCACATCGGAAAAGGAGCAACTCTCTTTAAGCTTGAATATTAAATTTTTCGAGAAAATACTTAAAAGAATCATTCTTGTTCTTCGCAATTTCAATTGAAAAAAGATTTAGAATTTCTATCATAAAATCTATTTCAGAATCAAAACTTTTTGGAATTAAGGCTTTAAATTGTTCTTTTGTTAGATTATTAGTATTTTCAAAGTTGCGACGAATTTTTAACTTCTTACTTCTAATATTATCTAAACCTGCAAAATACCAACTTTCTATTTCCTTAACAACAACCAAAATTCGATTTGCGTCAATATCGCGAATTCTGTTTCTAATCTCTTCTTTTTTGGCAGTAATACACGGAGAATTGTCTATGTCTGTAACAAAAATATATTCAGCCTTTAAAGACGCAATACTTTGAAGGAAAGCATTAATCCTTTTGTATTTATCCTTTCTTTCTGCATAAGTATGAATGATTATTACATTGTATCTTTGCTGTAATTTCGGTTTTACAACTCTTTCAAAAAATCTTTCATCGTTGGCTCCTTCGACAAAAATAAACAGCTGTTTGGGGCTCATTATTACAACTCCAAAAGATTTTGTACATATAAATCATCTATCCCTAATTCATTTTGTAAAAATATCTTAACCTGTTCTTTTTCGATGGGTTTAAAGATAACAGAAAAGCCTTCATTATTCCGAGAAATTAGCAAAATATTCTCCAAACCTGCATATTTAACTATTTCAGGGTTGTGGGTTGTAACAATGATTTGCTTTTTTCGCGAAGCGTCCATCATCATATCAACAACCTTGGAGATAAGATACGGATGTATATTTCTTTCTGGCTCTTCAATTATTGTTAAACTATTTTTTTCAAAATATAAAGCTAAAATTAAAGCTGTTAAATGTATAGTGCCATCAGAAATCAAAGATGCTGGTATATAGCGGTTTTTTGTTGAATAAACTTCCCTTAGTTTAAACAGCAAAGTTTTGTCGGCAAATTTTTCTACATCAATATCATCAATAAAAGGTAGCAAGTCTTTTAATAAATTGAATAGTTTTCTTTTCTTGTCTTTATTCTCAAGTATATTTTTTAGAACAATAGCAAGATTGCTTCCATCCTCTTCAATCTCTGCTTTTCCACTTATTGGTGCTGCCTTTTTGGGGAATTTGGGGTCAAAATCGCAAATCAATATGTCTTTGAAAAAGGGTGGAACCATAAGAAAAGGGGTTATTTCAAGAAGAATTTGAAAGGATTTTAAACCCCGTTCTTTTATAAATGGTGGTAGTATGAAATTTTCATCAATTATTATTCCATTGGGAAGGTTGAAATCAACTTTCAGATTCCCTCCCACATTCGAGATAAATAATTCACCAGCCCCAACTTTCCCTTTTTCTTTGAAGTTTTCTTCATTAAACTCCACTTCAAAAATTTCGAACTTTTGATTCAACACATCATCAGCAATTCCAAATTTTTCCCCCTTCTTTTTGAACTCTAACGCCAATTTATAAGCGGTTTCAAATGTTTTTAGAAAATAACCCTTTTTGTCTTCTCCTCTTATTCCAATTCCATATTTCTCATCCGAAACAATTTCTAATGAAAAATTTTTTGCCGAACCTATGTTAATATTCCTAAAATACTCTATGCCACCTTGCAAAGAAATAGCATTGTTCAAGCCCTGAGATATTATATCTCTTATGAACCTAAAAATTTGTGTAAAATTTGACTTCCCTGATGCATTGGCACCAATTAATACATTGAACCTACTCAATTCGATTTCTAACTCATCGAAACTTTTAAAGTTCGATATTTTAAGTTTTTTTATCACCATATCTTCCTCATACTATTCAATTTTCTGAAACGAATTACCTTGCAATTTAACAAAATTTTTCAGCCACTCGTTTTTGTTTCCCAAATTTGCAAAGGCAAGTTGTCCGCAAGCCCCGTTTATTTCATATCCACTTGATGAGCGAATAAACGCTCGGACGCCCAATGAGTTGAGCAAAGATTTAAATTTCAGTATTTGTTCTTTGCTTGCGGGCTTTAGGCTCCTTGCGAAATCATCCAACGGCATAAAATCTATTCGGTGGAAAGGTATAAGATTCACTTTCGAGGGTACAGCCTTCGCAAATTTTGCTAAACGGCGAGCATCTTCTTCGCCGTCGTTTAGCCCTTCGAACAAAATGTATTCGTAAGTTATTGGGATTCGCGTAATTCGATAATATTCGACCACGGCTTCGCGAACCTCCTTCAAACTCCATTTCCGAGCAACTGGCATCAACTTCTGTCGAACATCGTCGAAAACCGAGTGCAAAGAGACCGCAAGTTTCACTGGCTTCTCGATTTTCGCCAAATCGTATATTTTGGGGACAATTCCAGCAGTCGAAACGGTAATATTCCTTCTACTGAATAACTTCACAAAATCATTCGTTAGAATTTCCAAAGCCTTAACGAGATTTTGAAAATTCTGTAATGGCTCGCCCATACCCATAAATACGATATTGGTCAGCCGTTCGCCTGTTATCTTTTCGCATTCAAAGATTTGGTCGATGATTTCCCCAGCCGAAAGATTTCGCTCGAGCCCAAGTTTCCCCGTAGCACAAAATGCACATCCCAATGCACATCCAACTTGCGAAGAAACGCACAAAGTCCTTCGCTCCTTTAAGCCATAATCCCAAGGGATAAACACGCTTTCGACAGCGGAACCATTCCTTAAGGAAAACAAAAACTTTATTGTACCATCTGTTGCCTTTTCGTATTTTGCCGAGTTAATACTGCTTATGTAGAATTTCTCCGAAAGGATATTTTTTAATTCACGGGGCAAAGTGGTGATACTTTCGAAATTTTCGACACGATTAGCATATATACCATAAAAAATCTGCTTGGCTCGGAATGGTTCAAAGCCCAAATCCTTCACAAATGCTTCAATTTCCTGCAAAGACAAATCCTTAACGCAAAGCATAATTCAAAAATAAAAAATCCAAAGGAAAAAAGAATTTCGTAGCAGGAGGGAAAATATTTTTAAAAAATATAGTTAAAAATCTTTTCGTTTAAAGCCAATTAACCCAAAAAGAAACGGGATTACAATCCAAAACAACATTGAGCCCAAAGAGACAAAAGTTCCCAATGAACTGCCAAAAAACTTTTTAAATACTGCACCAGTGATACCCATTAGCGCGGAGATTTCAAAATTAAGAACAAAAATAGTGCGAGAAAGGTTAATTGGATTTAAAACAGTTAAGCCAATTAAGATTTTCTCCAAAGGATAATCCGAGAAAAGAAAAGTAATAAAAAGAATTAAACCATCGAATGCTATGCCAAAAACCAGCCAAATCAAAATCGAAAGACTCAAACCTTTTACTTTATCACCGATTTCCGTTGATATCCAAAAAGCAATTGATACAAAAGAAAGCGTAAGAAGAATTAAAATTAATAATAGGATTAAGAAAAGATTTAAGTAAGCTAAAATATCCGAAAACAATAAAAAAGGAAGGAATAGCCCCAAAATAAAACTCAACATTAACGGGATTGAAGTTCCAAGATATAAGCCAACAAACAATGAGGCTCGGGGAATGGGTTGGCTAAGCATCATCTCGATGTAAGGCTGGGAATTGTAAAAATACATAGTCCCAAAAATCAGCGTTATTAATGGTGCAAGGTAAATCACCAAGTTTAAAAGACTTAATAAACTTTTCTGAATATTGTCCTCAAACGATAACAATGCATAGGAGACAAGAAAGAAAAAGCCAAAAAAGAAGAAAAACCAACGGCTTTTGATTACATTATTTAATTCTATCTTCAAAATCTTAAAAACAAAATTCATTTTTGCCTCGATAAAACAACAAATTTAAGGTATAAATCGCAAAATGGGGCTCGCCAAGAATTGGCAAGCCCCGAAGTAAAAAAAACTAATTCTTATTGAAATAAACGGGATTGTCCCCTTCTTCGCTGTTTGAATTTCCGTTCCCGAAGTAAAAAAAACTAATTCTTATTGAAATAAACTGTTAGCATAAATACACGACCCGGCTCATAAACTGGCAAACCAGCGGAAAATGGGTTCCTCGAAAACGAAAGAAATCTGTAATAATTATGATTGAGAAGATTTTGTATTTGTAAATCGAAATGTATCCAACTAAACGAGTAAACAAGCCCCAAACCCAGTGTGTTCCAAGCCGGAGTGGAAAATTCCTTCAAATCGGGATTAACTCTCTTTTGTGCGTTTTCCCACCTGTGGGTTAGCAAGACGGAAAGATTTTCGACAATCGGAATTTCCACTTTGGAAGAAATTGAAAGTGGCACAATTTCGGCAAGCGGTTTCTTATTGTCCTCATTTTCTCCCCAAAGGTAGGAAAGTTCTGTGGTCAGCCACTTATAGTTAAATTTCAAATTTGCCCCAGCTATGATTGCATTTACGTTGTTGTAGGTCATTGCATTTTTCATTTCTTTCTTTTTAACTACAATATCAACGTAATTCAAAACATAATTTCCAAAAAGCTCAAGGGTTAAGAAATCTGTTTGCAACGATGTTCGCAAAGTAGCTCTTATCGGTTGTTTCAGAGTTGGATTACCGCTCCAATCGGGTTTGTTCATAGGCCGAACGAGTGCAAGAAAAAGCATTTCAGGCTCTGGCGCATCTGTTGCAATTTCTGGAAGAACTGACCACAGAAGTTTTTCGGAGAATTGATGCCCAATTATTGCGCTAAGACCTCCAGAAATGAAAATTCGTCCTGTCTTTGCATCGGGATAAAGCGACTCGAAAAATGCCTTTCGCGATTCGTCTTTATAGCGAAGATAATTCACTCCCCCTTTAAAAAATAACTTCACAAAGCCAAGTGAATAATCGGAAGCAAGATTTAATGCAAACTGGTCGACATTTGGTAGCATTTTGTTTGAAATTTGCATTATAACATTATCCGCATTCCAATTCCGATAGACAAATTCAAAGAAATCGCCTTTAATTCCAGTGGTAATGTTTTTAGCCCGTGTTTCCATACCCATTGCATTCTCTCGCAATCCATCATTCATTAAATGGTCAGTATAATTCAAATATGCCTTATATCCTTTATATTGTAAATAACCACTAAATACTTTGCTGCTTCTTTCATCCATCATCAAATAGGGGAAGGAAATATCTTTTGCGTAGGAAAAATTAAAGCCTGCTTCTAAATTTAATTCCGGTAAAAGTTTTCTAATCCCAATGTTTCCAAATGAAAATTTATAATTATCTTTATACCTATAAAGGTCCCTAAAACTATTACCTTTTGCATTCTTATAAGGAATCCCTTGAGAAAATCGGGCACTTATACTTGTCCAATGTGATTGGGCAGAAAAACTTACATCGTATTCTGAATTTGCACCGACTTGACCGCTGACAAAGGATTTGAACCTAAGCGGCTTCTCCAGTTTTGTTCTATGGTACTCAACTTTTCCGTATAAGCCAGTGCTTAATAAACTCGTACTTTTGGTTATCTCAACCTCCGACAAGTCGACCGGATTCACTCTTGTTGCAGGGGCATCCATACGATTTGGACAAGCATTATGATAATATTCCCCATCAATAACAACTCGAATATCACCTTTCTTAAACCCATCGGAATAAATGTCTTGCGTAAAGCTCAATCCGCGGCGAATCAGTTGGTAACCATTCCGATTTAATAGTTCGCTGCTATAACCCGGACCATAATCTTGAAGT
This sequence comes from Bacteroidetes/Chlorobi group bacterium MS-B_bin-24, assembly GCA_003731685.1. Taxonomy (GTDB): domain Bacteria; phylum Bacteroidota; class Ignavibacteria; order Kapaibacteriales; family UBA2268; genus Naka2016. The sequence continues at coordinate 44,924 of RCNO01000003.1, read as the reverse complement.
TTTACAAACTGGATTTCACGACGAGATATAATTTCCACTTCGCTTGTTTTATATGTCTTTAAAGTATCTTTTGCCTCACCAAAAGACACAAATGGAAGAAGGAAAAGAAAAATTAATAATTTTTTCATAACATCCCCCTTTTATTGTTTATCAAAAAATTTACATAAGTTTTTAAAAATAATTCAAATGTTATCCCAACAGAAAAACGCTAAATATGTGAGTTAGAATTTTAACTCAAAATGAAAACTGCCTTGGAGGGGGATCGTTTTTTTCAACAAAAGGTTTAATCAAGTAATTGACATTAAAATTGTAAAAAATCAGGGAAGTAATGTTCGGTATTAAATTGCAAACTGTTGATGTTAAACGATGATTTTCTATCTTGACATTAGTTTTCAACTCTACATTTTTTCTTTCTTTCGTTCCATTATTTTCCTCTACTTTCTCCAAATTTTTTCGCAAATGGCAATGTCCGTGACAAGTGTTGATAGGTTCATCTTTTTGCACACAAAGGTTTTGCACTATGAAATCATAATTGACCAAATATTCAAAGTATGCGACAAGATTCGCATTTATAGTTATAAAATATGATAGAACCCCTAACACATATGTAATAAAGGCAATCCGCATTGAATTTAATTGGTAACAGAGCTTTTCTTGAAAATGCTTTTGATTGTTATGCCACCATCACCAAACAAAAAGAAAACAACCAGGAGAAAAAGAACAAGCACCGAAAGTTCAAGCGATTGTCCAGAGGTTAGCAGTCCTACACGTAAGTGGATAGTAAAAACTGCTCCAAGTAATATTGGTATTTGGATTAAAGCACCAAGCCGAACGAACCAGCCAATTCCTAGAAGAAAACCACCAATAAGATGCCCCACAGAGGTATAAGCAAAAATCCAAAAATTTTGGGGTTCGCCAGCAAGATTGGTCAATGTCTGTGGGTCAAACATAAACAAAAGACCTCGTATACACAACGCAAAGCCGAGAAAAATTCTTATAAGCGAATAGGCAATATTAATATGATTTTCAAACCAATCGAAAAATTTAATGTGTATCATAGAACACCTGAATTGTTAAACATCCAAAATTGTTTGATTTTCTAAAATCTTGGCAACGGCACGCTCCAATTTAGTCTCGTTTTGAGCATTCAACAATTCGCTGATTAAGCCACTGAAATATACCTTCCCATTCAAAAGAAAGAGAATTTCGTCGGCAAGCTCCTCGATTTCGCTCATAACGTGGGAGGTAATAATTATGACTTTGCCCTTTTGTTTTTCTTCGAGCATAATTTCTTTGAATCGGCTGCTCACAACAGGGTCCATCCCAACAGTTGGTTCATCGAAGATTAAAACACTTGGGTCAAACATCAAGGAGAGAACTGCCCCAACTTTTTGTCGCGTACCACCCGAAAGTGTCCTTATTGGCTTGTTCAAATCGTTCTCTAAATTGAATTCTCTAATGAATTTTTCCTCGATATTCCCACGAACATTTCTTAGTTCCTTAATGAGTTTAATGATATCAGAAATGGTCAAATTTTCGGGGTAATTGGCAATTTGGGGCATATATCCTATTTTTTGGCGATAACTACAAACGCCGTTAATAGGTTCACCGAAGACATACACTTTCCCACTATCGGCTTTCACCAAACCTAAAATTATTTTGATAAGCGTAGTCTTACCCGAACCGTTAGGACCAGCAATTGCCGTAATTTTCCCGCTTTTAAAATTTGCGTTAATCTCTTTTAAAACTTCAAATCTCCCAAATCTTTTCGATAAATTTTGAATTTCAACCATTGTTCAATTAATTAAGATAAACTTATTGGAAAACTCTTAATTCTTGGTTCTGGGTCAAATAAATTCATTGGCGTTAGCGATGGAATAATACTTTCGGCAAAGTTAAGTAAACCCACAAAAAGGCTATGCAACAAAACCAAAGCATTAGGTTGTCTTTCGACTATAATTGAGAAAAAGGAGACAGGGCGATAGGGAACATCTCCATAACCATCACGATTCAAGTCGAATCCTGTATATCGACTCCAATAGTTTCTAAAAAAAGTATTGTAAGTAGTTCTGTTGTTCGAAAGCACATCAAATGAATTTCCAACAAAGTTATTATCGGTAAAGTAATTTTCCATTGAATTTTCCATCAATTTGATAGCCCAACCATTCCGAATAAAATTGTTCCGTTTCACTGTAATACGATTTGAACCTTCCAAATAAAGTCCATTAGTATTTTTCTCGAAATGATTGTTCTCTATCAAACAGTTGGTCAACTCTTTAAGCAACAAACCAAAAGAAGCGGAACCCCAATTATTGATAAAACGATTCGATTTAATTGTAACATTTTTGGTATACATAACCGCAATCCCAGCACCGTTGCTTTCGAAAGTGTTTTCGATGTAACCACAACTATCGGAAAACATAAAGTGAAGACCATAGCGAAGATTATCTTTGCTATAATTCCCTTTTACAAGCGCATGTTTAACAAACTCAAAGTAAATTCCATCTCTATGTCCTTGAATCTTATTCCCTATAATAGTAATATTTTTTGAATACCAAAGATGAATGCCGTTCCCAGAAAATGTTTCGGTTCTGTTATAAGCAACTATCACATTGTTCTTTACAACACAGTTTTGAGATTTTGAAATATAAATGCCAAAAAAATTGCTGTCCAAAATATTGCCTTCTGCAACGCCCCCATTAACTTCTTCGAATCTTATTGCGACATTTTCGCGAAGAAAACTAATACCCGCATTTTTGACTTTTAACCCTTTAACCAGTACCCCATTGGCACGGATAGTTATCACTTCATCCCTTTTGTTTCCAATTATCTCCGGAAAGTTTATCCCTATCAAACTAATTGACCTGCGAATCACCAAACTATCAACTAAGTACCTCCCCGGCTTAACAACAATGGAATCTCCATCGGCGACTATTCGCAATGTGTTTATTAGTTCCTTTTCATTTGAAATCAAATAAGTCCGAGCAGAATAACTCAGCAAAGGATATAGCAAAAGTATAAAAACTAGACTCCAAAGTCTAAAAAACATTCTCATTTTTTCCATACTTCTTTTTAATGTTTCATTTCCATCTCATTCATCATTTTTCTTTGAATTGCAAAGTCCCGAACCTCATTGTAATTCATAATATGTCCGCCATACTTAGTCTGAATCTCTTTAACTTTATCTTTGGTGGCTACAGCAAGAACATCCAGTCCCATCGGGCTTTGGAAAGCTTCGGTATGAAGGAAATATGCCTTCCTTAAATTAATCAATTTACCGGGGTCCGAAAAATCGCATACCCACTCGGAAAATATATCCTCTTCCTTTAAATTTTTTGCCTTGAAATTAAACAAGCACTCTATTGCATCGAATTTATAAACTTTCCCTTTTTTCGTTACTATTTCCGCTGCATATTTATTATCCATTATTGTCATCTTGCAAGCAGCACACGCATCCTTACCATAATCAATTGGTTCGGGACCTCGTGAACATCCAAAGAATAACAATCCAATTACAGAAATCAACAAAAGAAAATTCATTATATTACCCCTCCTGTTTATGTTCAACATTTCTACTCAAATATATAGCTAAAATGGCTAAAAGAATAGAAACTGCTATTATAACAAACCCTATTGATGGATAAGAGTCAACATGGAAATTGAGCATTTGCTTCGAACCAATCAAAGGGGGCTGGTAAGCCATTCCAGGAATTTTAATTGCAGCATTTGGATTTAAATTGTGGCCATAATCATATTCCCACATATAAAAGTCATAAAGACCAATGGCCCCTAAAAGAACGAAAAGAATAATCCAAACCCAAACTAATTTTTTATTCCCTAAAAAGAAATTGACAAGACCAAAAACAATTAGAAAACCAACAATGAAGGGCATATACTTGAGCTCTGGAATAGCATCGGGTACGATTTCCTTCATTCCTACATAATGGTTCAAATCGTTTATTATTTTCAGATCTCCCGATATTTTGTTAATCCAGCTACCCATTGTAAGTCCTTCGGGGTATTGCGGAGCTTGCAAGTCGATTGTCCAAAGCGGAAAGAAAAAAATTCCAATAAGAATTAATGAACTAACCAACAATAATATCTTTGAACTTTTTTTCATTTTTTAGCCTATAAATAATTTAACAATTAACAATTTGACCACTTAAAATATAAAGGGGGAGAAAACCTCCCCCGACAGATTCAAACTAACATTATAGATGGAAACAATATTTAAAAACATTTTGGATTAATCCATAAAAACTACTTTAAATCCAACTCATTCGTTCTTTACTATAAGCAACATATGCAAATTATTTTTTCCCTGTTGTGTTGTAGCTTATCTGAACATTGGCATTTGCAGGCGAAACTCGGACGTATCCTTGCATCTCTTGGTGCAGAGCGGAGCTAAAGTCAGTGCAATAAAATGGATACACCCCTGGTTTAGTTGGTTTCCATACTATTGTTTTTGTTTGCCCAGGCATTATCAACATTTCAGCATTTGTTAAGCCTTTAATTGTAAATCCATGAGGAATATCCCAATCTTGTTCAAGATTTGTTACATGGAAATAAACAACATCGCCAGCTTTAATACCTTCGATATTATCGGGAGCAAAGTGGCTACGAATAGCGGTCATATAAATGTGAACTTCGTTCCCTTTACGTTCCACTCGGGCATCGGCTTCTTTCAAAACAGCATAAGGATGCTGATTCTCTTCGAGTTTGTAAATCTTGGCACTATTTTTCATTAGTATTTCTGCTGGAATAGACTGAGCATAATGTGGCTCTCCAACTGTTGGGAAATCGAGCAACATCTTCATTTTTTCACCAGTTATGTCAATCAATTGTGCAGATTGAGTAAGTTCCGGTCCTGTGGGCAAATATCTGTCCTTTGTAATTTTATTCAATGCAACAACATATTTACCCCAAGGCTTTTTGCTATCTCCTCCGGGTATGCAAAGGTGTCCAACCGAATAATATACAGGGATTCTATCGACAACTTCCCAAGTGCCAAGTTTCCATTTTACTATTTCGGATGAAACGAAGCACGAAGTATAGGCATAACCTTTGCCATCGAATTCAGTATGCAGTGGACCGAGCCCGGGATTTTGAACTTCACCAGCCATCACCGCTTCATATTTCAAAATTGGGATTCCGTTGATTTCTCCGTCGAACTGCTTATTTTCGATAGCCTTTAACATTTTAGAAAATGAATGTACAGGAATAACTGTAGCAAGCTTGCCCCCACCGACAATGTATTCTCCTGTTGGGTCTACATCTACACCGTGTGGAGATTTTGGAGTTGGTAGATAATAGATCATACCCGGACAATCCTTTGGTTCGAGCACTAAGACTGCGGTTTTTACTTCGCTTGTAGCCATATGTTTCTTTTCATCATAAACATTATGGTAATATTCCACATTCATTTTTTTTGCTTTGCCTTCCTGTACATATTTTTCAGCCAATTTCCAATTGACAGCGGCAATGAAATCTTTATCGTTCTTCGATGCATTAACTTCGAGCAGAGTATTAGCTTGCTCAGTATTATAACAAGTGAAAAATGCCCAATCGTGCGATGGACCTTTGCCAGCGTGAGCAAGGTCGTAATCAAATCCGGGAACTAAAATCTGAAAAGCCAGATTCATTCTTTCTGTCTTGGGGTCTAACGCAATAAAACTAATTGTCCCTTTAAAGTTTTCCTTATAAGAAGAAATCGAAACATCCGCCTGTGGAATTGGAATGCTAAACATTGTTGAAGCCACAATATATTCAGTATTTTCTGTTACAAAAGGCGAGGCGTGATTTCCTGCTGCATTGGGTATTTCGATGATTTCTGTCGTTTCGAAGGTACGCAAATCAATCTTGGCAACTCGAGGAGTATTGTTCGCATTAATAAACAAAAAGCGTCCATCGGGTACGCCATCGGTCATCGATAGTTCTGGATGGGGGGAATCGTCCCAAGGTATAAACCCATAAGATGTCATAAGCATTGGCTTGGTCTCTTCGGTATAGCCATACCCAGTTTCTGGATTTTGCGAGAAAACAGAAATGGTTTTGAAGTGCCTACCCGAGGGAAGCCCATACACACCTACCTGCCCGTTAAATCCCCCGGAGGTAAATAGATAAAACTCGTCGTAACTTCCGGGGGGAACATAAACTGCTTTTGCAACATCACCACTTACAACTTCTTTGGATGATTTACATCCAAAGTAGATACCAACTAACGCAGCGAAAGTCAATCCGATTAAGATTGCTTTTTTCGTAAATGCGTTGAACATAAGAACCTCTTCAAATTGTTTAACACACATTTTTGTGTAGAACTGTGCCTACACAAAATACCAAATTGCAAATTAAAAAAAAATTTTCCATATAAAATATAATAAGAAAAAAAATCTGATTTTAGAATAAAAAAAATTTATTTGGTGGATAATCTCAAAAATTCTAAAACTGCGCGAGCATCATCAAGTGTAAGATTTTGGTTAGGCATAACCGATAAATATTCAGCGAGCAACTTTTTGACCTCGGGGTGTTTCTTTTGCATCTCTTCTGGGTTCAACATAATATTCATTACGAATTCAGGGGTACGTCTTTTAAGAACCTCACTATGTGCTGGTCCTATGTAACGCTCATTCAATTTGTGGCAAGCAGAACACTTTTGTTTCCAAATCTCTTCCCCTTTTGCTGCCAATTTGTATCAATCGGACCAAGTTGTAATTTCTCTTTTATCGGTCCAATCCCATTTTCCAACTCAAACCGCGTCAGACCCGATGTTGTTGCTTCCGAAGTTTTCTGACCTGAATCTCGGCTCTTATCTCCACCACAACCAAAAAAGAGAAACACTGTTACAAAAGTAACAATAAATGCTTTCTTCATATCAACCCTCTTATTTATTTAAAAAATGTCAGCTACTTCTCTTAGTTTTCGCTTTTTATTTCATCTTGCGAAGGCTTTTCGGAAATAGCATCGGATTCAGCCGAAGCAGAAGTAACATCCTCTGCTGTTTGGGCTTCTTCTGCAAGGGCAGATTCTTCGGAGGACGAGCTGACTTCGGCTTGCGGTTTTTCTTCCTTAACTTCGGTCGAAGGCATTACCGCTTCGGTTTTCTCTGCAACTGGTTCGGGAGTCTGCTCGGCGACTGGTTCGGTAGCTTTCGCAGCCTTCTTCTTCGATTCTGCAGGGGCTTTGGCTTTCGAAGTCTTTTTCGCCGCTTTCTTCTTGCTCTGCTTCAACGAAACATTACCATCTTGTGGAGCTCCCCAATCAACAAGTTCAATGGCAGCGAGTTCGGCTGCATCACCACGACGGAAGCCCAATTTAACAATTCGGGTATAGCCTCCGGGTCTGTCCAAAACAGTTGGTGCAATTGTATCGAAAAGCTCTTGGACAATTGCTTTGTTGGGAATCAGGCTTGCAACTAATCGACGCGAATGAATGTCATATTTCATTCCTTCGGGTAGTTGTCCATTCTTTTCACGAATTACGGCTCGTTTCGCTCGAGTAATTATTTTTTCCACAAAAGGTCGCAATGCTTTTGCTTTGGCTACTGTTGTAACAATCTTTTTATGTTCAAAAAGAGACATAGCTAAATTTCTTAGCAAAGCCTTACGATGACTAGCTGTTCTTTTTAATTTCCATCCTTTTTTCAAATGTCTCATTGCCTCACCTTATCTTAATTAGTAATCATAATCGAAAGAGCGGTTCGATTTTTCGGATTTTAAATAGCGACTTAAATTTAAACCAAATTCAAGTCCAAATTGATGGACAATCGTTTCCAATTCCTTAAGCGACTTTCGACCAAAATTTTTCAGTTTCAATAAATCCGCTTCGGTTTTCGAAACTATATCGCCCAATGTCTTTATGTTATTAGACTTTAAGCAATTATATGCACGAACACTTATTTCTAAATCTTCGACGGGTATCGATAAAATCCTTCGCAATCGGACTTGTTCGCTTTCAAGAGTCTCATCAGCAGGAGTTGTTTCGACTATGGTTGGTTTTTCAATACCTTTGAAGGTTAAGAAATACTGTATATGCTCCGATAAAACTTTGGCAGCAAATTGAACCGCCTCGGCTGGGGTAATAGTACCATCGGTCAATACATCTAAAATCAGTCTTTCGTAGTCAGTTTTTTGACCAACCCGATGCGGTTCAACTGTGTAAATAACATTTTTTATTGGGGTATAAATAGCATCAATTGGAAGCATCCCAATTGGATAATCTACCAAAGGATGCTCCTCGGCTGGGATATAGCCTTTGCCGAATCCAATTCGGAGTTCAACATCGAACTCAGCATCTTCGGCAAGACTTGCAATATGGAGGTCAGGATTAGTGACTTCCAGCAGTGCAGAGCTCCGCTGTATGTCCTTTGCCGTCCAAGTATAAGGTCCTTTCAAATGGAGATTTACCTTGAACGGTTTACCTTCGGTTGCTCGAATTCGAACCTGCTTCAAATTCATAATAATATCGGTAACATCTTCGAGCACCCCGGGAATATTTTGGAATTCGTGGAGCACATCAGTAAATTTCACCCCAATAATAGCATAGCCGGGGACAGTAGAAATCAAGACGCGACGGAAAGAATTACCAATCGTAACGCCGTAACCTTTTTCGAGTGGTTGCAAAATAAAGCGAGTATTATTAGGGTCGCTTGTCTCCTCGATAATGACCATATCGGGCATTTGAAGAAGCAAAAACAAATCGATATCTAACATTTTAAACCAAATTTATTCAACTTAACTAATTAGCAATTAAACACGCCGCCGTTTTGGTGGACGGCAACCATTATGGGGAATAGGAGTTTTATCCAAAATGCTGTGAATTTCCAAACCAGCAGTTGCAAGAGCTCGAATGGCTGCTTCGCGTCCACTACCGGGACCTTTTACAATAACATCAACCTTCCGCAAGCCCATATCGTATGCTTCTTTTGCTGCTTTCTCGGCGGCTATCTGAGCAGCATAGGGCGTACTTTTTTTGGAGCCACGAAATCCACTCTTCCCTGCCGATGACCAGCATAATGTATTGCCATACATATCGGTTATAGTTACAATAGTATTGTTAAAAGTAGCAAGGATATAGGCTTTACCGTGTATCTCGGTAACTTGCTTTTTCTTTGTCTTTCGTTTTTGAGTTGCCATTTTCTTCCACTAATTAATATTACAAAAACTATTTCTTTCCAACCGCTTTCTTCTTTCCAGCAATGGTTTTTCTTCGTCCTTTTCGAGTGCGGGCATTTGTTCGAGTTCTTTGACCGCGCACGGGCAATCCTCGGCGATGTCGGAATCCGCGATAGCAACCGATGTCCATCAATCTTTTGATATTCATCTGCACTTCGCTACGAAGCTGCCCTTCGACTTTGTAATCCTGAATAACCTGTCGGATACGGGCTATTTCTTCATCGGTCCATTCTCCAACTTTTTTAAACTCATCGACACCAGCCTTCGATAGAATTTCTTTTGCAGTTGTTCTTCCAACTCCATAGATATAAGTTAGCCCAACAAATCCACGCTTATTCTTTGGTAAATCTACACCTGCTATTCTTGCCATCTACTCCTCCCTTTTATCCTTGTCGTTGCTTATATCTTGGATTCTTTTTATTGATAATATAAATTCTCCCTTTCCTCCGGACTATTTTATCCTCCGGAGAGCGTTTCTTAACAGAAGCCCTAACCTTCATAATCCACCTCTATTATTTGTACCTATAAATTATTCTGCCCTTGGTCAAATCGTAGGGAGATATTTCAACTCGAACCTTATCCCCCTGCAAAATTTTAATGTAATTCATTCGCATTTTGCCGGCAATATGAGCAAGGACTTTGTGCCCATTCTCGAAACGAACGATAAATTGAGTATTCGGAAGGGCTTCCTCAATTATACCGTCCATTTGTATCATTCCTTGCTTTGCCATATTCTCTTTCTATCTATATGTTAATACTATTGGCTTATCTTTTGTAACAACAATTGTATGTTCAAAATGTGCCGAAGGTTTCCCATCGGCTGTAACAACAGTCCAACCATCTTCTTTGGTTTTTACCTTGTATTCTCCAGCGTTTACCATCGGTTCAATTGCCAGTGTCATATTTTCGAGCAATTTCAGGTTCGGATATTGCCTCCTTGCCAGCAAAGGTGGAACGAAATTTGGTATCGCCGGTTCCTCGTGGAGCCGCTTCCCAATGCCATGTCCCACCAATTCCCTGTTCACCGAAAATCCGTTTGCCTCGACAAAAGTTTGAATTGCACGAGAAATATCGTAAACCTTGTTCCCATCAATCGCAGCTTCGATTCCGAGTTCCAATGCACGCTGGGTAACTTTTAATAGACGCTCTTTCTCTTCGTTTATTTGACCGACAGGATACGTAACAGCACTATCGCCGTAATATCCTTCCTTACGGACCCCGCAATCCAACGAAACAATTTCGCCCTCTTTCAATTTTCGATTGCCCGGCAAACCGTGGACCACCTCATCATCGATTGATATACACAAAGTAAATGGATACTCTTTATTTTCGACACGGTAGCCTTTGAAAGCTGGTAAAGCATCGTGCGAAAGTATATAATCCTCGGCAATCTTGTCCAATTCAATGGTTTCGACACCCGGTTTTACATACTTTTCCAAAAGACCTAAAGTCTCGGCAACAATCCGACAGGCTCTCTCAATAAGTTTAATCTCTTCAGCCGTCTTGACCAAAGAGAAATTAACATTACTCGGTTGAACCTTTTTGTCGGATTTCCTCATTAAATACCTCCAATAGCACCAGCACGACCACGAATCTTACCGCTCTTCATAAAGCCATCGTAATGGCGCATTAGCAAGAACGATTCAATCTGTTGTAGAGTATCCAGAATTACTCCCACAACGATTAAAATCGAAGTTCCACCGAAGAACGAAGCAAACGAAGTGGTCACACCAAGAACATGAATTGCAAAAGTTGGAATTACAGCGATTAAAGCCAGAAATATCGAACCGGGCAAAGTAATTTTCGTAAGAACAGAATCTATGTATTCAGCGGTTTGCTGTCCGGGTCGAATTCCGGGGATGAACCCGCCCTGCTTCTTCATATTATCTGCAATATCACGAGGGTTGAAAATAACAGCGGTATAGAAATAAGTGAATAAAATAACTAAACCGGCATACAAAATTGCATAAACAAAAGACCGCTCGCTAAAAGCAACCACAATAGTATGCAGCCACTGACTTGTCGGGAAAAAGTTGAAAATTGTTTGGGGAATAAAAATAATCGATTGGGCAAAAATGATTGGCATCACCCCGGCAGTGATAACACGAAGTGGAATATATTGAGTCGTTCCACCATATATTTTTCGACCAACCTGTCGCTTTGCATATTGCACAGGAATCCGACGGGCTCCTTGCGAAATAAAAATAATCGAAGCAACGATAGCCACCCAGAATGTCAAAATAATAATTTCAACAGGCCAGGGGCGTTCGCCAAGAGTGAAGACCTGCGAAAATTCCTGATAAAGAGCGTCGGGGAACCGAGCAACTATACCGATGAAAATCAATAAAGAAATTCCGTTCCCAATCCCTTTTTCGGTTATTTGCTCGCCAAGCCACATCAAAAACATTGTTCCAGCGGTTAGAAGCACAATTGTCGAGAGGAAAAAGAAAAATCCCGAGTGGGGAACAACCGGGATTCCATTTGCCTCCATATTTACAAGTCGGACACCCATTCCCCAAGATTGTAAAGCACAGATTGGAACCGTCAGAATTCTAGTGTATTGATTGATTTTCCTTCGACCTTCTTCGCCTTCTTTCTGCATTTTCTGTATTTCGGGAATCACAATTCCAGCCAACTGCATAATAATCGAGGCAGTAATGTAGGGCATCACACCTAATGCAAAAATTGCAGCATTCGAAAATGCCCCACCAACGAAAAAGTCGAACAACCCAAATAAATCCTGTGCCGCACCTTTGTTGAAAGCAGATAGGACTTGAAAATCGACTCCGGGCAAAGTAATGTGAGCTCCAATTCGAGCTACTATTATTGCAAAAAGAGTGAACAGAAGCCTTTGCCGGAGCTCTTCAATTTTCCAAATATTTTGAAATGTTTGAACAAACTTACTCATATTGTGCTATCTTACCTCCAACTGATTCAATTTTTTCTACAGCAGATTTAGAAAATTTATGGGCTTTAATTGTTATTGGTTTCGCAATATTCCCATCGCCCAAAATTTTGACTGGCTGATTCTTCTTCCCAATCAAACCCACTTGGAACATCAAATCGACATCGATTTCATCGGATGTAATTTTACCACGGTCGATAAAATCTTGTATCGTCGCAAGGTTCACAACTTGATATTCAACACGATTTCGATTGTTAAAGCCAAATTTTGGGATTCGTCGAATCAATGGCATCTGCCCGCCTTCGAAAGCCAATTTGCGGTGGTATCCACTTCGGGATTGATGCCCTTTGGTTCCGCGAGTAGCACTTCCACCGTGACCAGAGCCGGGTCCTCGGCCTATTCTCTTATCTTTATGTTTCGAACCGGCTGCTGGTTGTAAATTTCCAATATGTTTCATTTCACACCTTATTCATTAACTTCAATTTCTTCGACTTTGACCAAATGTTGAACAACCTTTATCATACCCCAAGTTTGAGGATTATCGGGCAGGATATTCCAGTAATTTGGCCTGCCAAGCCCAAGAGCCTCGATAGTCCTTTTTTGCTTCTTATTTGTCTTAATTATGCTTCTTATCTGTGTAACCTTTAGTTTTTTCATAACAACTCCACATTAACCGAAAAGAACTTTTGGTGGTGAAATACCTCGCCGAGCTGCTACTTGTCCTATATCTTCCATCATCATCAGCGCCTTCAAAGTTGCCTTTGTGGTATTATGGGGATTCGAAGAACCGAGGCTTTTAGTCAACACATCCTTGACGCCGGCAAGTTCCAAAACAGCACGAATTCCACCAGCGGCAATAACACCAGTTCCGGGGGACGCAGGTCGAATCAAAACCTTCGCTGCTCCATACTTGCTGATAACTTCGTGGGGAACAGTGTTGTTGTTCAAGCTTACCTTAACCACGCTTTTCTTTGCCGCCTCGGTGGCTTTGTTGACCGCATCAATTACCTCGGCTGCTTTACCCATTCCAACACCAACGTGACCATTGTAATCGCCAACGACAACGATAGCGGTAAATCCAAATCGGCGTCCACCTTTGACAACTTTCGCCGTTCTTCCAACATAAACAAGTTTTTCTTTTAATTCTAATTCCGATGCCTTAATTTTTCCCATATCTTAAAAAACCTTGTTTTACTAAAATTTTAATCCAGCTTCTCGGGCGCCCTCGGCAAGTGCTCGGACACGCCCGTGATAAAGAAATCCATTTCGGTCGAATGCAATAGCTTGAATCCCAGCCTTCAAAGCACGCTCGCCCAATACTTTGCCAACAATTTTCGCCTGTTCGACCTTGCTCATTCCTTCGGTGATTTGGCTTCGCACTTCCTTGTCCAGCGTTGAACAGGCAACCAAAGTATGACCAAGCTCATCATTAATAATCTGTGCATATATGTGTTTCAGACTGCGATACACACTCAATCTGGGCCTTTCGGCTGTTCCAATTATTTTTTTCCTTACTCGAAGTTTTCGCCTTTCCCTTCTTACCTTCTTTAATTCAAGTCTGTTCATTGAAAACCTACTTCCTTAATTTAAACATTTTATTTTGAAGCCGATTTACCTGGCTTACGACGGACATACTCACCAAGATATCGAATCCCTTTACCCTTGTAAGGTTCCGGTGGTCGAAGCATTCGAATCTTTGCGGCTACTTCTCCAACGACTTGCTTGTCGATTCCTTTGACAACAATCGTAGTGGGATTCGGTGATTCAATCGTTATCCCATCGGGCGGAATAAACAAAATTGGATGCGAATAACCAAGCGTCAACATCAAGCTCTTTCCCTTCATTTCAGCTTTATAACCGATACCCTCGATTTGCAATGTCTTTGCGAATCCTTCGCGAACACCTTGCACCATATTGTTTACTATCGCTCGAGTTAGACCATGCGCAGCTCGAACCTTTTTGTCATCATCGGTCCGCGAAAATGTTAGCGTTTGGTTTTGATAGCTATATTCAATTCCGTTGGGAATAGTAAAAGAAAGTTCACCTTTGGGACCACGAACAATTAACGTGCGGTCCTTAAATTCCACCTGCACATCTTTTGGTATTTCTATTGGTTTTTTCCCTATTCTAGACACGGCTCGTCTCCCCTTATATTACCAAATTGTAAAAAGCAATTCACCACCAATATTCAACTTTCGCGCCATCTTATCGGTCATTATTCCTCTCGAGGTCGATACAACAGCAATCCCAAGTCCATTTTTCACTCGTGGAATTTCTTTTGCTCCAACATAAATTCTTCGCCCCGGCTTACTTACCCTCTTAATTTCTCGAATCACAGGCTGCCGATTGTAATACTTCAATTTAATCCTTATTGTACCCTGCACATTATCGTCCAATTTCTCGAAATCTTCGATATAACCTTGGTCCTTTAATATCTGGCAAATTGCCCATTTCATCTTTGAAAAAGGAACCAAGACTTCGTTGTGCCGGGCACGACCAGCATTCCTTATCCTTGTTAAAAAATCCGCTATTACATCTGTTACTGGCATACTCAATCTATCCTTAAATTAATTAATTACCAACTTGCTTTTCTCATCCCGGGAATTTTCCCTTCAAGTGCCATTTGCCGAAGCACGTTTCGGCAAAGCATAAATTTTCGATAAACACCACGACCGCGTCCAGTTACCCTACATCGATTTCGCACACGAACAGGGCAACTATTTTTGGGCAATTTCTGTAACCCAACATAATCGCCAGCTTCTTTCAAAGCCTGTCGTTTTTCTCGGTATTTTTCGACCAGTTTAATCCTCTTCAAGTTCCTTGCAATTACTGCCTTTGTTGCCATATCTTATTCCTTTCTTTGGAATGGAAAACCAAACTCTTGCAAAAGTGCATACGATTCCTCATCGGATTTCGAGCGAATAACAAAAGTTATATCCAAACCCGAAATCCTCGAAACTTTATCAACATCAATTTCAGGGAAAATAATCTGCTCTTTGATACCAACAGAATAGTTCCCGTGACCATCAAAACTCTTATCCGAAAATCCGCGAAAGTCTCGAATTCGCGGTGCAGCAATATTGATGAATCGGTCTAAAAATTCATACATCCTTTGCCGACGCAAGGTTACAAAACAACCGATTGGAACGCCAGCACGCAATTTAAAGTTCGAAATAGATTTCTTCGCCTTCGAAATCGCAGGCCTTTGCCCAGCAATTAATTCGAGTTCATTAATTGCATTCAAAAGATGCCGCTGGTCTTGTGTTGCACTTCCCACGCCCATATTAAGCACGATTTTCTCCAATCGCGGCACTTGCATCGGCGATTTATAACCGAACTTCTTCATCAAATTTGGTATAATAGTATTCTTGTAATACTCATACAACCGAGGTACCGGAATTTCCTTATCCTTTACATCTTCTAATCGTTTCCCCTCGGGTTTAAACTCAACTTTTTTCGAGGCTACTGCCTGCGGTTGAACTTTTTTCTTTGTTGTTGCCTTTGCCATCTTTTATCTTATCCTTATGATTTACAAATCCTTACCATTCTTTTTCGAATATCGAATTTTAACTATTTTTCCATCTCGTTCTTCGAAGCGAATACCAATCCGTGTGGGATTTTTATCCGAATCCAATATCATAACATTTGAATAATGTATAGGCATTTCCTTGCTAACTATTCCACCTTTCGGGTTCTGGGCAGTCGGTTTCGTGTGTTTTTTACGAACATTAACCCCTTCGACCAGCACCCGCATCTTCTCGGGATAAATTTCCAAAATCCGTCCCACAGCCCCTTTATCGTTGCCTGCTATAACTTGTACCAAATCCCCTTTTTTCAACTTAAGTTTCATTTCTTCACCTCTATAAAACCTCTGGTGCTAACGAAATAATTTTCATAAAATTTTTCTCACGTAATTCACGAGCAACGGGACCAAACACCCGGGTTCCTCGGGGTTCACCCTGATTATTTAGAATCACCGCAGCATTATCATCGAAACGGATAAAAGAGCCGTCCTTCCGCTTTATTTCTTTCTTGGTTCGCACAACCACAGCACGGCAAACTTCACCCTTTTTCACCGCCGACTGTGGCAATGCCGACTTCACAGAAACAACGATAATATCACCAACAGTTGCATACCTTTTTTCGTGTCCGCCAAGCACTCGAATACATCGAACACGCTTGGCACCAGAATTATCAGCAACCACCAGATTTGTTTCTTCCTGTATCATCTTCCACCTCCTTATTTAGCCCGTTCAACTATTTCTTTTAACATCCAACGTTTCCTTCGGCTCAAAGGTCGCCATTCCATAATTCGAACTAAATCGCCAACTTGGCATTCATTCTTCTCGTCGTGTGCCATAAATTTTTTCGACCTTTTATAATATTTCTTATACAATGGATGCTGAACATATCGTTCAACCAAAACAATAATCGTTTTATTTGGCTTGTTCGAAACCACCCGACCTTCGAGTATTCTTCGCCTACCAACTTTCGGCTCGGCTTTCTCGGCTTTTGTTTCTGCTACGGGAACTTCAGATTTCGCTTCGGCGACTGCAGTTTCCGAGACTTGGGTTTCGGTAGTTTCGGTCCCGCTACCAAGATTATTGCTTTCGTTTGTATTCACCAAGTTGGTTCCTTCGTTTGTAATAATGTTTTCTTCCATATTATCCCTTTACTCTTTGCCGTTCAGAAAGAATTGTCTTTATTCTTGCAATATCTTTGCGTAAAATTTTCAACGAGGATGTATCTTGCAATTGACTCAAAGAATGTTGAACACGCAACCGAGCAAGAGTTTCGACTGCCTCCTTCAATGTTTGCTGCAATTCCTGGTCGGTCAGTTCCCTTAAATCCTTTGCCTTTCGTGGTTTCATTCTTCTATATCCACTCGTTGAACAAATTTTGTCTTAATAGGCAATTTTTGGGCAGCAAGTCTCAACGCTTCCTGTGCCCTTTCTTTCGAAACGCCGCCAATTTCGAACATCACTTTACCACGCTTAACTACAGCAACCCAAAACTCGGGCGAACCTTTTCCACTCCCCATTCTCGTTTCAAGTGGCTTCTTGGTTACAGGTTTATCGGGGAAAATACGAATCCATAGTTTTCCTTCTCGTTTTAGGTATCGGTTGATTGCAATACGAGCAGCTTCGATTTGCCTATTGGTTATCCAAGCACCTTCGAGTGCTTTCAAACCATAGGAACCAAACATCACGGTCGTCCCCCGATTTGCAACACCACGAACTCGTCCGCGTTGTGTCTTTCTATATTTTACTCTCTTTGGCAATAACATATCACACCTCTAATTATTTATGCCAATTGCGGTTTGCCAAGTATTTCCCCTCGGCAAATCCAAACTTTAACTCCAATACTTCCATAAATTGTCTGGGCAACTGCAAAGCCATAGTCAATATCGGCTCGTAACGTATGCAATGGAATTCTTCCATCCTTATACTGTTCGGAACGAGCCATTTCGGCTCCACCAAGACGGCCCGAACATTGAACTTTTATCCCAACAGCACCCATCTTCATAGCATTGCTAACAGCCATCTTCATTGCACGGCGGAAAGAAACTCTGCCTTCGATTTGGGCTGCAATGTTTTCGGCAACAAGCACAGCCTCGAGTTCAGGCTTCTTAACTTCGGATATTAATATCTTTACCTCTTTGTTCGTTAACCGTCGAACTTCCTCTTCCAACTTAGTAATTTCTTGACCCGAACGCCCAATGATTAATCCGGGTCGCGAAGAGTGAATGGTAATTCTCAGCAACTTGGTTGTTCTTTCAATAATTATTCGCGAAACACCCGCCCGACGCAATCGGTTCTTAATGTAATTACGCACCTTAATATCTTCGTGGAGTTTCTCGGCAAAGTTCTGCTCATCGAACCAATTTGCGTCCCATCCACGAATAATTCCAAGCCGTAAACCGATTGGATTAGTTTTCTGTCCCAACTTTCTCCTCCTTCTTAACTTTCGGTTTAACTATATTCTTTGGTTGAATTTCCTCGACAGATATCGAAATGTGGCAAGAGCGTTTACGCAAACGATAAGCTCGACCCATTGGCGCCGGAAGTATTCTCTTCAACGTTACGCTTTGGTCTACGAAAGCCCTTTTAACAATAACATTTTCGGGGTCTACTGTGCCACGTTCCTTCAAATTTTGCAAATTCGAGAGAGCCGAACGCAAAACTCTTTCGACCTCTATCGAGCCAGCCTTTGGGCAAAACTTCAAAATAGCAAGCGCTTCGCTTGCCTTCTTGCCACGAATCAAATCGACCACCAATCTGACCTTTCGTGGCGACATCCTCAAATACCTTTTTATTGCATAAGCTTCCATCTAGCCTCCATTTTACTTTTTAGCTGCTGCTTTTTGTTCTTTCCTATGACCAGCATGACCACGATACGTTCGCGTTGGAGCAAACTCCCCGAGTTTATGACCAACCATATTTTCTGTTATGTACACTGGAATAAACTTATTCCCGTTGTGAACTGCAAAAGTATGCCCTACAAATTCAGGTACGATGGTCGAAGCTCGGGACCAGGTCTTTATCACCTGTTTCTTTCGGCTTTGATTCAATGCCTCGACCTTCTTCAAAAGCTTCCAATATACGTAAACACCTTTTTTTAATGACCTTGACATAATCTATCCCAAATTATCCTTTTCGACGACGAATAATATATTTATCCGATGGTTTATTCTTTTTACGAGTTTTCAATCCTTTGGCAAGTTGTCCCCACGGAGAGCGAGGATGCTGACGACCACCGCCAGATTTCGAACGCCCTTCGCCGCCACCATTCGGGTGGTCGATTGGGTTCATTGCCATACCACGTGTCTGCGGTCGAATACCAAACCAACGCGACCTTCCCGCTTTACCCAACATAATATTTTCGTGGTCAGGATTACTTACTCGTCCAATCGTTGCATAGCAGGTGTTCAAAATATTCCGTATTTCGCCCGAAGGTAGTTTCACTTGGGCGTAACGTTCATCTAAACCAACAAGTTGCGCAAAAACACCTGCTGAACGAGCAAGTTGGCCACCTTTTCCCGGTTTCAATTCAATATTGTGAATGAACAATCCAACAGGGATGTTCTTTAAAGGCAAAGCATTGCCATCTTTAAATTCTGCATTGGGTCCAGCCATTATCGTATCGCCAACTTTAAGATTATCGGGAGCAAGAATATATCGGTATTCGCCATCTTCGTAGCGAACCAATGCAATTCGTGCACTCCGATTTGGGTCGTATTCGATGGTTTCGACCGTGGCTGGTATTCCACGCTTATCTCTCTTAAAATCTATTATTCGATATTGACGTTTGTGCCGACCACCACGATGGCGCGAGGTAATCCTGCCCGTGTTATTTCTGCCGCCAGTTCTCTTCAAGGGAACCACCAAGGGTTCATAGGGACGGTCGGTGGTTATCTCCTCGAAAGTCGATACCGAATAAAATCTTGTTCCCGGCGTTATTGGTTTTAATACTCTTATTCCCATTTTTTCTCCTTAATTAAGTCTCCGCTCCTGCAACCAAATCGATAGAATAACCTTCTTTTAAAGTAACATAGGCTTTCTTCCGAAGCGGTGTCCTGCCTCGCATCGCACCACGTCGAGTGTAACGAGTGCGTTGCTTCCCTTTTACTCGCAAAGTCCGAACCGATTCCACTTTGACTTCGAACATTTCCTCGACAGCCTTCTTTATTTCTATCTTATTCGCTTTCGGGTCGACTTCGAAAACGTACTGCCGTTGTTCTCCTAACTTCATCGCCTTCTCTGTGATAATCGGTCGTTTAATTATTTCTATCATAAGTATTCTCCAATACTAATTTTGAAAAGAAGCCTGCAATTGTTCCACCGCACTTTTGAAAATCAACAATTTTTTATGTGCAAGAATATGATAAGTCGAAATCTTATCGGCATAGAAAACCGAAACATTTTCGATATTCCTTGCCGAAAGATAATGAACATCGGACTTTTCGGGAAGAAGAACCAATGTTTTCTCTCCAGCTAAATTCAAATTCTTCAAAACAGTGTAAAACTCCTTGGTTTTAGGTTGTTCCATAGCAAAATCTTCGACCACAATCAAATTCCCTTCGCTTAGCCGGAGCGAAAGAGCACTTTTACGAGCCAACGCTTTCAATTTCTTATTCAACTTCATCGTGTAATCTCGGGGTTTCGGTCCGTGGATTGTACCGCCGTGGACCCACAAAGGCGAGCGAATCGAACCAGCACGCGCAGTTCCTCGACCTTTCTGCCGCCAGGGTTTCTTTCCGCCACCACTGACTTCCGAACGGACTTTCGTCTTGTGCGTCCCCTGTCGTTGATTAGCCAGATAGGCTACAACAGCCATATGCATTGCGTGCTCGTGAGGCTCGACACCAAAAATTTCATCGAGCAATTCGATTTGCCCAACAACTTTACCTTCCTTCGAATATACATCAACTGTCATTTCTTCCCTACAACTTTACTATTTCCAACAAACCATTAATAGGTCCTGGAACTCCACCCTTAACAAGCATAAGATTTTGCTCGGGTAAAATATCAACAATTTCAAGGTTCCGAATAGTTGCTCGTTTTCCACCCATACGACCAGCCATCCTCATTCCCTTGAATACACGCGACGGGAAAGACGAAGCACCAATCGACCCCGGCGCCCTTACTCTATCGGATTGGCCGTGGGTAGTCATACCCACACCACCAAAGTGATGCCTTTTAACAACGCCTTGGAAGCCGCGTCCTTTGCTTGTGCCCGAAATCTTAACCTTATCGCCTTTTTTGAACAAATCGCCAACGTAAAGAACATCGCCGGGCTTTAAATTTATATCGAGTTCTCGAAATTCTTTCAGGAAACGAGTCGGCTGAATGCCTGCTTTACGGAAATGTCCTAACTCGGGCTTATTCACTCGTTTTTCCGAGCGAGTTCCAAAACCAATTTGAACCGACTGATAGCCGTCTCTTTCAATGGTATTGACTTTGACGACCGGACACGGACCAGCCTCGATAACCGTTACAGGTATCTGCTCGCCCTTTTCGGTAAAGTAGCTCGTCATACCTATCTTTCGACCTAAAATTGCTGAGCCCATAATTCACACCTACACTTTAACTTCTACATCAACACCAGCAGGTAGTTCCAATTTCATCAAAGCATCAATAGTTCGTTGCGACGAGCTGTATATGTCTATCAATCTTTTATGCACTCGCATCTCAAACTGCTCGCGCGACTTCTTATCGACATGTGGAGATCTATTAACAGTAATAATAGAACGCTTGGTTGGCAACGGAATAGGACCCGACACCATAGCACCAGTTTGTTTCACCGTTCGAACTATGCGTTCGGCTGACTTATCAATCAAATAATGATCGAAAGATTTTAATTTGATTCTAATTTTTTGTGTCGCAGCCACTTTTTTTTCTCCTATTTATCTTACTTGCTCAAAAGAGCAATTAAAATGCATTACTCGATAATTTTTGTTACAACACCAGCGCCAACTGTTCGACCACCTTCGCGGATTGCAAAACGAAGTCCTTCCTCCATTGCAACAGGTGTAATCAACTCTATTGTAATGTTATCCAAATTATCTCCGGGCATAACCATATCGACGCCTTGTGGCAATTGAATCACACCAGTAACATCTGTTGTTCGGAAATAGAACTGGGGTCGATAACCCGAGAAGAATGGAGTATGTCGTCCGCCCTCTTCCTTCTTCAAAACGTAAACTTGTGCATTAAACTTGGTGTGTGGTGTAATTGTGCCGGGCTTTGCAATAACCATTCCTCGTTCGAGCTCATCTTTATCGATACCACGAAGCAACAAGCCAACGTTGTCGCCTGCAACGCCTTCGTCGAGAATCTTACGGAACATTTCGATACCAGTAACCGTTGTCTTCTTGTGCAAACCAAAGCCAACGATTTCGACTTCTTCGTTGAGACGAATAATTCCACGCTCGATTCGACCAGTTCCAACAGTTCCGCGGCCTGTAATCGAGAAAACATCTTCGACTGGCATCAAGAAAGGCTTGTCGATATCTCTTTGTGGAGTGGGGATGAATTCGTCAACAGCATCCATTAAATCGTAAATTGGTTTAAAACGGGGGTCGTCAACATTTGCATTTGGGTCAAGCCCTGCTTGCATAGCTAAAAGAGCAGAACCACGAATAATAGGAACATCATCGCCAGGAAACTCGTATTTATTCAACAATTCGCGAACTTCCATCTCAATCAAATCAACCAACTCTGGGTCGGCAATGTCTATTTTGTTCAAAAACACAACAATGTACGGAACGTTTACCTGGCGAGCAAGAAGCACGTGCTCACGGGTTTGAGGCATAGGACCATCGTCGGCAGCAACAACAAGAATTGCACCATCCATCTGGGCAGCACCGGTAATCATATTCTTAATGTAGTCGGCGTGCCCGGGACAGTCGACGTGTGCATAATGCCTTTTCTCGGTTTCGTATTCCACGTGAGCAGTGTTGATTGTGATACCTCGTGCTCGTTCTTCGGGTGCATTGTCAATCGAATCGAATGTTCGAACTTGGGTGTTTGTGCCCTTCTTTGCAAGAGCCATTGTGATTGCTGCTGTTAAAGTCGTTTTGCCATGGTCGATGTGACCAATGGTTCCGATGTTAACGTGAGGCTTCGAACGAACGAATTTTTCTTTAGCCATTTTTAAACTCCTTAATTAAACCAACATTTATTAATAATAAAATTCTTAAAAAAGTTCAATGCCATTAGACGAAAGATTTTTGTTCTACAACCGGTTCATAATGAGAAAATTCCATCGTATACGAAGCTCTGCCTTGGCTTAACGAACGCAGATGAGTAACATAACCGAACATTTCCGATAGTGGCGCAAAGCCTCGAATTATCTGGAAATTCCCTCGCAAATCCAGTTCTTCGATTCTTCCCTTCCGAGAATTGAAATCCGAAATGATATCGCCAACATATTCTTCGGGCGAAACAATTTCCACTTTAAATATTGGCTCGAGCAAAATCGATTTACACTTTCTCAAAGCTTCGCGGACTGCCATTGAAGAAGCAATTTTATAGCCAAGCTCGGTACAAAACTCCTGTTCGTATTTACCGCCAGTAACTTCCACAATAACATCGGTGAGCGGATAACCTAAAAAGCCTATCTGCAAACCTTCCTTAATTCCCTCTTCAATAGCACTCCAAAATTGTTTGGGAATAATTTCTTCGGATATTTGAAATCGAATTTCGTTCCCTTTGCCTCTTTCGTTAGGCTTAAGCAACACCCGAACATAACCAAAGTTGTTTTTCCCCGAAATTTGCCGTTCAAAGCTATATTCTTCCTCCACTGGCAAGCTAATCGTTTCGCGATAAGCAACTTGGGGCTTACCAATTCTAACATCGAGATTATGCTCGCGTTTCAGCCTATCGGCAATTATTTCCAATTGCAACTCCCCGACACCGCTGATGATAATTTCGCCGCTTTCCTCTTCGTTTGTAAATCGGAAGGTTGGGTCCTCTTCGGCAAATTTTGCAAGAGTTTCGAGCAATCGGTCGCGGTCCTGCTGAGTCTTCGCTTCAATCCTTTGATTTATAACAGGTTCAGCAAAAGTAATTCTTTCGTAAAGTATCTTGTGCTTTTCGTCGCACAAAGTATCGCCAGTTTTAGTCGACCTTAAATCGGGAAAGGCAACAATCTCTCCGCTATAAACTTCGTTCAACTCTTCTTTCCTATTCGCATACAAACGCAAAATCTTCTGTATCCTTTCCCGCTTTCCCGAATTCGTATTAAAAGCAACTTGCCCAACCTTTATCGTCCCGGAATAAATTCTAACAAATGTTAGTTTTTTCAAATACGGGTCCGAAAGGATTTTAAAAGCAAGACAAGAAAATGGCTCATCATCATTCGCTTTTCGAGAAATTTTCTTTTCGTGATTATTATAATCGTAGCCCCAAAAGACGCCTATATCGGTCGGTGAAGGCAAATATTTAATCACAGCATCGAGCAGAGGCTGAACACCAATATATTTTTTCGATGAACCACAAAGTACAGGAACAAGACTATTCGACAAAGTTGCCTTTCGCAATCCCAATTCAACCTGTTCTTCGGTAAGTGTCCCATTTTCGAGATAATAGCTTAGCAGGTCATCGTCGCATTCAGCAACTGCATCAACAAGTTTATCGCGCCATTCCTTCACCAAATCAACCATATCCGAAGGCACTTCATCATAGTAATACTTAAAGCCTTTGGTTTCTTCGTCGAAATAAATCGCCTTTTCTCTAATCAAGTCGACCACACCAACAAAAGAATCCTCGGCACCAATAGGCAATTCAATAACAGCTGGCTTTGCGTTGAGTTTATCTTTCATCATTTGTATAACACGGTAAAAATCCGCGCCCATTCGGTCCATCTTGTTAACATAAGCAATACGAGGGACGTTATACATATCGGCTTGGTGCCAAACAGTCTCCGATTGTGGTTCAACCCCGCCAACGCCACAGAAAATAGCAATGGCCCCATCGAGTACTCGGAGCGAACGCTGGACTTCGGCAGTGAAATCGACGTGCCCCGGTGTATCAATCAAATTAATTTGATGGTCTCGCCAAAAAAAAGTCGTCGCCGCCGACGTAATTGTAATCCCTCGTTCCTTTTCCTGTTCCATATAGTCCATAAAGGCGGTGCCTTCGTCGACTTCTCCGGGACGATGCAAAAATCCGGTGTAGAACAAAAATCTTTCTGTAGTGGTTGTTTTCCCCGCGTCAATATGAGCCATAATCCCAATATTGCGAACCTTTTCTATTCCAACCTTACGGGGCATAACACACTAACAGCATTTCTATTGACAAAGAACCATCATAGTCGTTACCATTTGAAATGAGCAAAAGCCTTGTTAGCTTCTGCCATTCGGTGCGTGTCTTCGCGCTTTTTGACAGAGGCACCTTCGTTGTTGGCTGCTGCGATAATTTCCGATGCTAAACGCGCGCTCATAGATTTGTCCTTCCTTTGACTTGCGAACACTCTAATCCATCGCAAAGCAAGCGAAATCCTTCGGTCTTCTCGAACCTCTACAGGCACTTGATAGGTTGCTCCTCCAATTCGGCGAGAGCGTACCTCAATCAAAGGAGCAACATTCGACACCGCCTTCCGGAATACATCCAGCGGGTTCTGTTTGGTCTTTTGACCAACAATGTCCAATGCTTCGTATACAATCTTCCTTGCTAAACTTTTCTTCCCTTTCCGCAATACCGTGTTTATCATCCTTGCAACAAGGATGTCCTGATACTTCGGATCGGGTTCAACTGGTCTCTTCTCTGCTCTCTTCTTCCTCATTGTATAGTATCCCTATTCATATAATATTACTTAGAAGCTGCTTGTTTGGGCCGTTTAGTTCCATATTTCGACCGACCTTGCTTTCGTCCCTCGACTCCTTGCGTATCGGCAACTCCACGAACAATGTGATAACGAACACCGGGCAAATCTTTAACGCGGCCCCCTCGAACATAAACTATTGAGTGCTCCTGAAGATTGTGTCCTTCGCCGGGTATATACGCAATAACTTCATAACCTGAACTCAATCGCACCTTGGCAACTTTTCGCAACGCTGAATTAGGCTTTTTCGGCGTAGTCGTGTATACACGAGTACAAACTCCACGCCTCTGCGGGCATCCCTTCAATGCCGGCGATTTGCTTTTCTTCTGCAGTTTCTTTCTCGGCTTCCTAATCAACTGACTTATCGTTGGCACTCAAATTCTCCTAAAAATAATAAAATTCCACATTTTCAAAAAAAAGAGACTACAAAATTAGAGAAAAAAAAATTAATATCAAAATCTTTTTAAAAAGTTTTTAAAAAATTTTTAAAAATTTTTATTTCTTACTCTTTCGATATTCTTCGATTAATTCATCCTGCACGCTTTTGGGCACGGAAGAATACTTAAGGAACTCCATCGTAAACTCCCCTTTGCCTTGAGTTACCCCACGCAAATCCGAAGAATACCCAAACATTTCCTTCAATGGTACCTCGGCTTCGATAACTACAAAGCCATTATCAATTCGCGTGTTCATAATTATTCCACGCCTTTGGTTAATTTGTCCAATAATCACTCCTTGGAACTCTTCGGGTGCTGTTACTTCCAACTTCATAATTGGTTCTAAAATCACAGGTCCCGCCTTTGCAAGTGCTTCTTTCAATGCATATTTCGATGCAAGCTTAAAAGCAAGTTCCGATGAATCGACAGGGTGTGTTTGTCCATCATTCAAAACAACTCGCACATTAACAACTGGTTGCCCAATCAAAATGCCTTCCTTCAATTGCTCTTGAAATCCTTTATCGCAAGCCGGGATAAATTCTCGGGCTATTACTCCACCAACAACTTGGTCGACAAATTCATGTTCTTTACCTTCGGTCGCTGGTATCGGTTCGACATAACCACCAACGCGTGCAAACTGTCCTGCTCCCCCCGTTTGCTTCTTGTGGGTATAATTAAAGTCCGCTCTACGAGTGATTGTCTCGCGATACGCAACCTTGGTTTTCCCAACCACTACTTCACAATTGTATTCTCTTTTGATTCTTTCGATATAAATCTCCAGATGGAGTTCTCCCATACCTTTTATTATCGTTTCGCCAGTTTCCTCGTCGCGCATAACCTGAAATGTTGGGTCCTCTTTTTGGAATCTATTCAATGCTTTCGAGAAGTTCGAAAGCGTGGTCTTCTCTTTCGGTGCAACAGAAAGCTCAATCACTGGTGTAGGCACAAACATAGATTGCAGGGAATAATTCACCGTACCATCGGTAAAAGTATCACCTGAATAACATTCAACACCAAACATTGCTACAATATCTCCAGCATAAGCCTCTTCGATATCGTGCATCTCTTGTGCATGCATCCTTACAATTCTTGGCACTTTAATCTTCTTCTTGCTCTTCGTATTATAAATTACATCGCCTTTCCTAACCTTGCCCTGGTAAATCCTCATATAAGTCAACTGCCCAAAGCGACCATCTTCGAGTTTAAATGCCAAGCCAACAAAAGGCTTATCAATATCGCAGGACAATTTCACCTTCGCTTCGCTATTATCTAAATCGAAGGCTTCGTTTTCTCGCTCATCGGGGCTTGGCAGGAACATACCCACTCCATCGAGCAAAGGTTGAACACCCTTGTTCTTCTTTGCCGAGCCAACATATACGGGGGTAACAAGATGCGAAATTGTCAAGCGGCGTAGCACAGGAATAATCACCTCCGTTGGCACTTCCTCGTCGGCAAGATATAGTTCAGCAATTTCATCATCAAAATCAGCCAGTGTTTCAACAAGTTGTAGCCGTCGGAAGGTTGCTTCTTCTATAAGCTCATCGGGAATATCTTTTTCGACAACAATTTCGCCATTATTTCCTTCGAAATATACCGCTTTCATTTTCAAAAGGTCGACCACCCCTGCAAAGCTATCTTCGAGCCCAATAGGCATTGTAACCAACACAGGCCTAAGGTTCAATTTCTCCTTCATCTGCTGTAAGACTTTATCGGGATTGGCACCCGACCTATCTACTTTGTTGATGAACGCAATCCGTGCCACATTGTAGCGACGAGTCTGCCGGTCCACAGTAATAGTTTGGCTTTGCACACCAGCAACAGCACACAACACAAGTATCGCACCATCGAGAACTCGCAAAGCCCGTTCAACCTCTACTGTAAAGTCTATGTGCCCGGGTGTATCAATTAAGTTTGTATGATAATCTTTCCACTTAAAATAAGTCGAAGCAGATTGAATTGTAATTCCTTTTTCTCTTTCCAAATCCATCGCATCGAGAGTGGGTCCGGCTCCGCTTTTATCGCGCACCTCAACAATTTGGTGTATTTTCCCAGTGTAATACAATATCCTTTCGCTCAGTGTGGTCTTACCAGAATCAATATGAGCGGTAATCCCTATATTCCTTATTAAACTTAAATTATAAATATGGTCCATAAACAAAACAAATTGTTCACAAAAATTTCAAGGTTTCAAACAACAAATATTTTTAATCTATGTTAATTTTAAGCAAATTTCTAAAAATTCTGTTTCGGAAACATTATCAATTATTGTAAAAACATTAAAATGAGCGTAGCAATTTTCATTTTCATTGCTACGCCCATATAATTCAAATAATTAACCTCCGAAAAAATTATATTTCTCACAACGATTCGATTTCCCGCGATGGTTCAATTGGGGTAGCCCTTTGAATAACGGTCGGTGGCAATTCAATCTCTTCGGCAAATATATTCCCTACTTTACTTTTAACTATCATATCTTGATAATGTTTCAAGCCTGTGCCAGCGGGAATGAGTTGACCAAGAATAATGTTTTCCTTCAAGCCATAAAGATAATCCACCTTGGCTTCGACGGCGGCTTCGGAAAGAACACGCGTGGTTTCTTGGAACGACGCAGCCGAAAGCCAGCTGTCGGTCTCCAACGAAGCTTGGGTGATGCCCAACAGGACAGGCTCGGCTATCGCCGGTTCAGCAGGTCGGGCTTGGGCTACTTTCTTGCCTTTCTTTCGCAAATCTTGGTTAACCTCGCGGAACTTGTCCTTGCTTACTATCTGCCCGACTTTAAACTTCGAATCACCCTTATCCGTAATAACAACTTGCTTCTTCAACTTCTCGTTCTCGTCGAGAATACGGATTCTGTCGACATAATCATTTTCAAGGAAGCGGGAATCGCCCGGGTCGGAAATTTTATATTTTTGCAACATCTGACGAACGATAATCTCAATATGCTTGTCGTTTATCTTAACACCTTGCATTCGATAAACTTCTTGGATCTCATTAACCAAGTATTCTTGGACAGCGTGCGGTCCTTTGATTCTAAGTATATCGTGCGGGTTTATATCTCCATCGGTCAGGCGGTCGCCAGCGCGAACGAAATCCCCATCTTGAACAAGGATGTATTTCCCAAACGGAATGTTGTAATCCCGCACTGTTTTCCCATCGAGCGAAGTAACCAAAATCGTTCTTTGTCCACGCTTGACTTTGTCGAAGGTAACAATACCATCGATTTCGGAAACGATAGCAGGATTCTGCGGTGCCCTTGCTTCGAATAATTCCGTTACACGAGGCAAACCACCAGTGATATCACGCATACGACCCAAATCTCGTGGGATTTTCACCAGTGCAGTTCCAACACCAACATATTCATCCTCATCTACTCTTAATTGGGCCTTAACGGGGATAGAATAGGAACGAAGCACATTGCCTTCGTCGTCAAGAATCTCAATCGTAGGTTGCTTATTTTTATCTCGTGATTCAATTACAACCTTCGTAATATGTCCGGTTTGTTCATCATTAACCTCACGATAAGTAACATTGTGAATCATATCCTTGAAACGAACCCTACCACTAACTTCCGTAATAATCGTAGCATTGTATGGGTCCCATTCGTACAAAAGTTGACCTTTTTTGACTTGCTCGCCGTCGCGAACCTTCAAAACTGCACCATACATAGCATCGTATTTGGTCAAAACTCGGTTGCTTTCAGGTTCAACGATATTTATAACACCACTTCGGGACACAACAACTTGAACTTCCTCTTCATCTTCCTCGTAGGTTACAATTCGGACATTTTCGAATTGCACTACACCATCGAATTTTGCTGTTACAGAGGACTGGCTCGTTATCAGTAATGCAGTTCCACCAGTGTGGAATGTTCTCAAGGTCAGCTGAGTACCCGGCTCGCCAATTGACTGCGACGCAATTGTCCCAACTGCTTCGCCAACATCCACAAGTTTACCTGTTGCAAGATTCCGTCCGTAACATTTTGCACAAACTCCGTGACGTGATTCGCAAGTCAAAACGCTTCGGATTGTAACTTCTTCGACTGGTGATTCTTCTATCTTTTGTGCAATCTCCTCATCAATCAATTCTCCAGCCTTGACAAGGACCTCGCCGGTCAACGGATTAACAACATCCCAAAGTGCAACCCTACCAAGAATTCTTTCGTACAAAGTTTCTTTAACCTCTTCGCCTTCCTTCAAAGCAGTAGTGTTAACACCACGAATTGTGCCACAGTCTACTTCGGTAATGATAATATCTTGGGCAACATCGTGCAAGCGTCGAGTTAGATAACCAGCATCGGCGGTCTTCAAAGCGGTGTCGGCAAGTCCCTTTCTTGCACCGTGTGTGGAAATGAAATATTCAAGCACCGACAATCCTTCTTTGAAATTAGAAAGAATCGGGTTCTCAATTAATTCACCAGTTGAACCAGTCAACGATTTACGAGGCTTTGCCATCAAACCTCGCATCCCAGCAAGCTGTCGTATCTGCTCTTTGGAACCACGAGCCTGCGAATCAAGCATCATCCAGAATGTATTGAACCCTTGATATACTTTGGCAATTTCATTATACAACTTATCCGCAACACGATTTGTTGCTGTCGACCAAGTATCGATAATCTTATTATATCTTTCGCCAAAGCTAATGACACCATTTTGGTAAGCATTTTCGATTTCATCGACGCGCTTTTGGGCTTGCTCGATAATTTCGTACTTCTCCTTTGGCACAATTACATCGGGAATACCCACCGACAAACCGCCACGCGTTGCAAATTCAAATCCCATTTGCTTCAAGTTGTCCAAAAATTCAACTGTTGTAGCCAGCCCTGCAATTCGGAAGCAATAACCAATTATTTGGCGCAATCTCTTCTTTGTCAACAATTCATTGATAAATCCAAGTTCTTTCGGCACAATCTGGTTAAACAAAATTCTGCCAGTTGTAGTTTCGACATATTTGCCGTCCATTCTCACTTTGATTTTAGCATGCAAGTCAACTGCGCCGTTATTGTATGCAATAATCACTTCCTCGGGAGAATTAAACAACTTGCCTTCGCCTTTTACGCCCGATTTGGCTTTTGTAATGTAATAGATTCCCAAGACCATATCTTGCGAAGGAACAGCAATTGGGTCGCCATTTTGAGTATGCATAATGTTATGCGGAGCCAGCATCAAAAGCAAAGCCTCGAGCTGTGCCTCCCAACTTAGCGGAACGTGCACAGCCATTTGGTCGCCGTCGAAGTCTGCGTTGAACGCTGTACAAACCAACGGATGTAGTTGAATTGCTTTTCCTTCGATTAGTCTTGGTTGGAATGCCTGAATACCAACTCTGTGAAGTGTCGGAGCGCGGTTGAGTAATACGGGATGGTTCTCGATTACCTTCTCAAGGATATCCCAAACCTCGGTCCGTTTTTGCTCGACCATTTTCTTGGCACTTTTAACGGTTTTGACATAGCCCCGCTCGATTAACTTCCTAATAATAAATGGCTTAAACAATTCGACAGCCATATCTTTCGGCAAGCCACACTCGTGCATCTTCAATTCTGGACCAACAACGATAACCGAACGGCCAGAATAATCCACACGCTTACCAAGCAAATTCTGACGGAACCGTCCTTGTTTGCCTTTCAATGCGTCGGCAAGGGATTTTAATGGTCGAGTAGCTTCGGTCTTCGTGGCTTTCCGTGAACTATCGAACAAAGCATCAACGCTTTCTTGCAACATCCTCTGTTCGTTTCGGATAATTACGCCCGGAGCTTTTATATCAATTAATCGCTTTAATCTATTGTTGCGAATAATAACCCGGCGATACAAATCGTTCAAATCCGAAGCAGCAAACCTACCGCCTTCGAGTGGTATCAAAGGTCGAAGGTCTGGCGGTATAACCGGGATAACATCGAGCACCATCCACTCGGGCTTGTTGATTGGTTCGTCAGTCTTTTCGTCCGGTAGAAATGCCTCCAAAACCTTAAGTCGCTTCAACAATTCCTGTTTCTTCTGTAGGTTGGTCTCATCTCGCATCTCCTGACGTAATCGGTAATATTCATCTTCGACGTCGACCCGCTTCAATAGCTCTTTAATAGCCTGTCCGCCCATTAAAGCAACGAATTTGTTCGGGTCGTCATCATCGAGATACTTCTCCTCTTCGGGAATTTGGCTCATAATGTTCTGGTATTCTACATCCGAAAGAAGGTCGTATTTTTTGAATGGGAACCGGCCGGGATTAACAACTACATAAGTTTCGTAATATGTTATTTTTTCCAAATCTTTGGTCGATAAACCAAGAACCGCACCAATTTTGCTGGGCAAACTTCTCAAAAACCAAATGTGCACAACAGGAGTTGCAAGCATAATACGACCCATCCGCTCTCGGCGAACGGTCTTTTGAGTAACCTCGACACCGCAACGGTCGCAAATTATTCCCTTGTATCGAATTCGTTTATATTTCCCGCAGGCACATTCCCAGTCTTTTACGGGACCAAAAATTCTCTCACAAAATAAACCATCTTTTTCTGGTCGATAAGAACGATAGTTAATAGTTTCTGGTCTGGTAACTTCCCCGCGAGAGCGTTCAAGTATAGAATCCGGGGAAGCCAGCTTAATCATAACTTTCCGAAAACCTTTTTTTGGAATTGGCTTTGCTTGCATTTTTACACCAATTTATTTTTAATATTTTTATTCAATAATAACATCAAGACACAATCCTTGTAATTCACGAACCAAGACATTGAACGATTCTGGAACATTGGGGTCGGCCAAATTATCGCCTTTGACAATTGCTTCGTAAGCTTTAGCTCTGCCTACAACATCATCGGATTTAATTGTGAGCATTTCTTGCAAAGTATGTGCAGCGCCGTAAGCTTCCAAAGCCCAAACCTCCATTTCCCCAAGCCTCTGTCCACCGAACTGAGCCTTTCCGCCCAAAGGTTGTTGCGTAATCAACGAATAAGGACCAATCGAACGAGCGTGGATTTTATCTTCGACCATATGAACAAGTTTCATCATATAAATCACTCCAACAGTTACTTTTTCGTGGAATGGCTCGCCTGTTCGACCATCGTAAAGAATTGTTTTCCCATCGGCTGGCAACCCTGCCATTTGCAAAAACTCCGAAACTTGTTCCCAAGTGGCACCATCAAAAATTGGCGAAGCAAATCTCAATCCTAATTTTTGAGCTGCCCAGCCCAAAGAAGTCTCGAACAATTGTCCCAGATTCATACGCGAAGGCACACCAAGAGGATTCAAAACGATATCGACAGGTGTTCCATCGGGCAAGAATGGCATATCTTCGACAGGAACAATAATCGAAACGATGCCCTTGTTCCCATGGCGACCAGCCATTTTATCGCCAACCATAAGCTTTCTCTTTTTAGCAATGTAAACCTTTGCCATCTTTACAATTCCGGGCTGAAGCTCGTCGCCAGTGGTTATTTTGGCTCGTTGAGCTCTAAATGTTTGTTGTATCTTATATTTTTGGTCATTATAATTTCTAATCATTTTCCGGAGGAGGTCTTCGCGCTCCTTGTTTGCAACAACTGGCTTATCTGCTGGAAAATCAATCGCTTCGAAAGTAACAGATTGTGTCGAAAAGAATTGCATAACCTCTTCGGCAGAAACTTTGTGTCCGCTGGGGAAAATCACTTCACCATTTTTAAGTTTCAATCCATAAACCTTATGACCATCTAAGATATTAGCCAATTTCACAATTGCTTCGTGGCTCAACTCACGAAGTTTCTCTTGTTCTGCACGGTTAATTTGTTCAAGTTTGCGATTCTCTTCGGCTTCGGTTTCGAAACTCCTGATATGTCTTCGCGAAAAGAGTTTTGTATTGATAACCACACCTTTCAACCCCGGCGGAGCCTTCAAGGATGTATCTTTAACATCGCCAGCTTTATCGCCAAAGATTGCGCGGAGCAATTTCTCTTCGGGTGTTGGGTCCGTTTCGCCTTTGGGAGTTATCTTACCTATCAAAATATCTCCTTCCCGAACCTTAGCTCCAACACGGATAATGCCATCTTCGTCCAAGTCTTTCGTGGCTTCTTCCGAAACATTGGGAATGTCGCGAGTAAACTCTTCTTCTCCTCTTTTCGTATCGCGCACCTGCAAAGTAAACTCTTCTATATGCACCGATGTGAAAATATCTTGGGCAACAAGTCTTTCCGAAACCACAATTGCGTCCTCGAAGTTATAGCCGCGCCATGGCATAAAAGCAGCCAAAACATTTCTGCCCAGCGCAAGTTCCCCGTTATCCGTTCCCGCTCCATCGGCAATAGGCATTCCCTTGAATACTCTGTCGCCAACTCTAACAATAGGCTTTTGATTAACACAAGTATCTTGGTTGGTTCGGAAAAATTTCAAAAGTTGGTATTCCTTCTCAGGTTGGAACGAGAAATCGGTTAGCTTTTCCTCTTCGGAGCGAATATCATCGTATTTAATCCTAATTCTTTGGGAATCCACATAAGTCACAACACCGGGTCCTTCGGCTAAAAGCAGAGTTCTTGAATCTTTTGCCACTTTTGCTTCCATACCGGCACCAATCAATGGGGCCTCGGGTCGAAGCAAAGGAACCGCCTGCCGTTGCATATTCGAACCCATCAGGGCACGATTTGCGTCGTCGTGTTCAAGGAATGGAATCAACGAAGCAGCAGCGCTTGCAATCTGTTCGGTCGCAACTTCGAGATAGTTCACTTCTTCGGGTGAAACAATCACGAAGTCGCCCGAAACTCGTGCATTAACCTTATCCCCAAGAATTCTACCGTTTTCGTCCAATGGAGTTTGAGCTGTTGCAATAATTTTCCCATCCTCATCTTCGGCAGTTAAGTATTCAATTTCGTCGGTAACAACGCCATTAACAACTTTTCTGTAAGGTGTTTCAATAAAACCATTTTCATTTATTCGAGCAAACAATGCAAGCGAAGAAATCAAACCAATGTTTGGACCTTCGGGCGTTTCAATCGGGCAAAGCCGACCATAGTGGGTGTAATGGACGTCGCGAACCTCGAATCCAGCTCGTTCGCGATTCAACCCGCCGGGACCAAGAGCAGAAGTTCTGCGCTTATGTGTTAACTCCGCAAGTGGATTCGTTTGGTCCATAAATTGGGAAAGCTGGTTCGTTCCAAAGAACTGGTTAATCACCGAGTTCATCGTTCGAGCGTTAACCAAATCCTGCGGAGTAAGGCTTTCGGCTTCGCGAACACTTAACCGCTCGCGGATGGTTCTTGTCATTCGTGCAAGACCAAGATTCACTTGGGCAGTTAGTTGCTCGCCAACTGTTCGAACCCTTCTATTTCCAAGATGGTCTATATCGTCTCCGCTCAGCTTATTGTCGTGCAGATAAAGAAGATGCTTAATCGAAGCAATAATATCTTCGATTGTCAAAACAGTGATTTCGGGGTCGATATTTAACCCAAGTTTCTTATTTATCTTAAACCGACCAACAATACCCAAATCGTAGCGTTTTGGATTGAAGAACAATTTTTCCAAAAGTCCTTCCGCCGCAGCTAAATCGGGCGGGTCGGTTGTTCGTAACTGCCTAAATATATGATACAAAGCTTCTTCGCGGTTTCGTGTCGGGTCTTTCGAAAGTGTCCTTGCAATCACAGGTTCTTCGCTTGGGTCGTAGGGTTTATAAAGGCGAATGTCCAGAACTTGTGTGCTTTTTATCTTTTCGATTAAATCGGTGGTCAAAATCATATCGCGGGTTGCAATAATCTCGCCCGTTGTTAAATCGACTACATCGCTCGAAAGCTTTCTCCCTGCATAACTCTCGTTCAATTGTTCATTTGTAACTATTTCGTCTAATTGGAACAATTGAATAATTTCCATATCCGATGAATAGCCAAGAGCCCGCAGAAAAGTTGTCGTCAAAAACTTTTTCTTGCGGTCGACGTAAGTAGTCAGGACCTCGTGGATATCGGTTGTAAATTCCAACCAAGAACCTTTGAATGGAATAATCCGTGCAGAATAAATCCTTGTTCCATTTGGATGCAGTGTATCATCAAAGAACACTCCCGGGGAGCGGTGTAACTGCGAAACAACAACTCGCTCGGAGCCGTTGAAGATAAATGTTCCGCGAGAGGTCATCGCCGGGATATTGCCCAAATACACTTCCTGTTCTACTGCCTCGATATAATCTTCGGAATCGGGTGCAGCTTTGCTCGAAAGACGGAGTTTCGCTTTCAAAGCTTTCGAGTAGGTAAGCTCGCGCTCTCGGCACTCTTCTTCGGTGTATTTTGGCTTTTCAATAGAATAACTTATAAATTCAAGCTGATAGACTCCTGAAGTATCTTCGACTGGAAAATTGGAATTGAAAGCATATTGCAAGCCGACATTCCGCCTTTCTTCGGGCGGAACATCCTCTTGAAGGAACTCTTCGTAGGATTCCAACTGCACACTGAGCAAATCTGGAAAATCGGCAAAACGACGGTTTTTGCCAAAATTTAGCCTTTCGGTCCGGCGCACAGTTCCATCGCTTTCAACACCCCGAAGGATACTCAGTCCTTTTTCTTTTGCTATTTTTTCGAATAATTCTTTTTTCACTTGTTTCCTCCGAATTTATTTTATTTCATTATTTTCAAAAAAATATATGGCAAAACCATAAACATGGCTTCACCCTTTAACAAGCCGGGAGCTAAAACTTGTTTTATCAATTGTCTTATTCCATTCAAAATTCCTTGTTAAACAAAATTGGACCGGGGCTCAATGCCCCAGTCCCAAACAATTACTTTATTTCAAAGTAACTTTAGCACCTTGGGCTTCGAGTTTCTTCTTAATATCTTCGGCTTCTTCTTTGCTAACGCCTTCTTTGACCATCTTCGGTGCACCTTCGACTAATTCCTTAGCTTCCTTCAAGCCAAGCCCGGTAATCTCGCGAATAACCTTGATAACATTAAGTTTATTCGGTCCCATTTCGGTCAATTCAACATCGAATTCAGTCTTTTCTTCTTCTTTTGGTGCTTCTGCAGGCGCTCCGGGTACCGCTCCACCGGCTACCATAACTGGTGCGGCTGCTGTTACCCCGAACTTCTCCTCGAGTGCCTTCTTCAATTCAGCAGCTTCGACAAGCGTTAAATTCGATATCTTCTCGACCAATTCTTCTACTATTGCAGACATTTCAGAACTCCTTATTTTTAACAAACATTATTAATTATGATGATTTTTTCTTTGCAACTTCTTCGATAACAGATGCAAGGTCTCGCATAAGCGAGTTTATTGAACCAACAATTCCAGAGATTGGGGCGTTCAAGCTCCCAAGAATACTTGCAATTATATCTGCCTTCGATGGCAACGATGCAAGTTTGTCCAATTGGTCAGCCCCGTAGACAACTCCTTCGACAAAAGCACCTTTGAATTTCGGCTGCTGGAATTTATCGATTCTTTCCTTCAACAATTTGGCTGGCTGAATCGGGTCGCCAAAACCAAAGACAACTCCCGTTGGTCCACGAAAGCCACCAGTAAAATTGCCCAGTTTCCCCGACTCCGAAATTGCTCGTTCAAGCAATGTGTTCTTCGATACCTTCAATTCCATCTGGTTCTTTTTCAGTTCCCTTCGGAATTGAAGGGTATTTTCAACGGTCATCCCTGTAAAATCGATAAAATAGTAGGCATTCGCTTTATTGAACAATTCAACCAGTCGCCGAACCTGTTCAACTTTTTTCTCTTTCGTTATCATTTTTTTACCCTTCCTTTTCCTTTTAAGCGACTACATTCCAAAAGGAACGAGAAGCAAGCCGCTTGTTACCATTTATGAGTGCGTAATAGCTTCTTAACCATTAATTTGTTTGGAACGAAGATTCAACAACTTCGACGCTTGGACCCATAGTTGACGAAAAATGAATGCTCTTCACGTATCGTCCCTTTGCTGTCGAAGGTTTCGCTTTAATAATGCTCTGGTACAAAGCTTGGACATTTTCGGCAAGTTGCTCAACAGTAAACGAACATTTCCCAATCGAAGCGTGAATATTTCCAGTCTTATCGACGCGATATTCAATTTTTCCAGCCTTCACCTCCCTCACAGCCTTGGCAACATCCATCGTAACGGTACCACTTTTGGGGTTTGGCATCAACCCACGAGGCCCAAGAATTTTTCCCAATTTACCAACTTCGCCCATAACATCGGGGGTAGCAATTATTACATCAACATCAGTCCATCCCCCTTTGATTTTTTCGATGTACTCTTCGAAGCCAGCGTAATCGGCTCCCGCTTCCAGTGCCTCTTTATCTCTTGGACTTTTGCAAAGAACAAGAACGCGAACCTTGCGTCCAGTCCCGTGTGGTAACGTTACTGTGCCTCGAACCAATTGGTCAGCTTTGCGTGGATCGACCCCAAGACGCATTGCAACTTCGAACGACTCATCGAACTTCGCCGTTGCATTCTTCTTCACTATCTCAATTGCTTCCTTATATGGATAAGCAGATTTTGGGTCGTAGTTTTTCAGCAATTGATTATAGCGTTTCCCACGTTTTTTCATAAATTTCCCTCAAAGTTAATCGACAACAGTAACTCCCATACTTCTTGCTGTTCCTTTAATCATCGAAACAGCAGCTTCCAATGTATCACAATTCAAATCTTCCATCTTTATTCGAGCAATCTCCTCGCATTGTGCACGAGTGATTTGCCCAACTTTAACTTTGTGCGGCTGACCAGAACCCTTTTCGATTCCAGCTGCCTTCATAATCAAAACCGCAGCCGGTGGAGATTTTACAACAAATGTAAAACTCTTGTCCGAATAAAAAGTTACAACAACAGGGAGAATTGTTCCCTTCTGCTTCGCAGTTCTTGCGTTAAACTGCTTAACAAATTCAACTCCATTCAAACCTCGCTGACCAAAAGCCGGTCCAACCGGTGGCGACATCGTCGCCTCGCCAGCTGGTAATTGCAATTTGAACGAACCTAATACTTTCTTTGCCATTTTTATCTCTTATTTTTGTTAATCATAAATTAAACTGCACCAATTTCGACTTGGCGGAAATCCAATTCGACGGGCGTCTTCCGTCCCAAAATTCCCACCTCGACTTTTAACTTCTGTTTTTCATAATTAACTTCTTTCACCGTCCCGTGGAATCCCGTAAATGGTCCGTCGATTACTTTCACCGGGTCTCCAACTTGAAACTCTGTTCCAATCGTTTCGATATTCTTCCTCTCCTCGACCCTGCCAATAATTCGATTAACTTCGCTTTCGGTTAAAGGCACGGGCTCGGTCTTTGTTCCAACGAAACTAACAACCGAAGGCAATGAATTTATATAATCCTTCAACTTTTTATCCAATGCAACACGCAAAATGATATATCCCGGCAAAAAGTTCTTAACCTTTGTCTTTCTTTTCCCTCCTCGAACCTCGAAAACAGTTTCCTGCGGGATAATTATATCGGTAATTCTATTTTGCAGACCCAATCGCTTAATTTCCGCTTCGAGCGTTAATTTCACACGATTCTCGTGCCCCGTATAGCAACGCAGAGCATACCACTTGAACTCGGGTAGTTTACCACCTTCACCAGATTTCAATTCGTCATCGGGATTTGTTATGTTTTTTACCTCATCCATTTTCAACTAAAAAATAAATTGCATAATTTTAACCATAATTAAATCGACCAAATAGACGAAGGCAGTAAAAATCAACATAGTACCAATAACGATATAAGTCGATTCGCGTAATTGAGCGCGAGTAGGCCACGAAACTTTTTTCATTTCGCGGGCGACCTCGTTCAAATAATTTTTTACTTTGCCCAGCATAAAACTGCCCTATAATCAAAAAATTAGCAGGGGTGGAAGGACTCGAACCCTCAGCCTACGGTTTTGGAGACCGCCGCTCTGCCAATTGAGCTACACCCCTTTTCCCGAGCTGATGACCGGGATTGAACCGGTGACCTCTTCCTTACCAAGGAAGCGCTCTACCAACTGAGCTACATCAGCACAATAGAGCGGGAAACGGGACTCGAACCCGCGACCCTCAGCTTGGGAAGCTGACGCTCTACCAACTGAGCTACTCCCGCAAACCTAACTCATCGAGCGGGAAACGGGACTCGAACCCGCGACCCTCAGCTTGGAAGGCTGATGCTCTACCAACTGAGCTACTCCCGCAAAACTCGTGGGCAGGGAAGGATTCGAACCTCCGAAGGGATACCCCAGCAGATTTACAGTCTGCCCCGTTTGACCGCTTCGGTACCTGCCCTTTTTAGAGACTACAAAATTAATATATTTTTTTAAATTATCCAAATCTTCATAAAAATTTTTTTGAACTAACTCCGACGAATTGCTTGAATTTTATTTCAAAAAATTTTATTTTTGGTAATTGCTCAAAACAATTGAGACTAAATTTGAACTTTAAAATTTAATCATAATTTGTTCTATTGTTGGGGCAATTTATGAATTGCTCGTGAAAAAACATAGCATCTTACCCAATAAAACAAAAAGTCATAGGATGTAACATCGGGGCGAACGCGCTGGTTCGGCCCTACAAGAATTTTTCAGACATCGGATGTTTCGCAAAAATCCGATGTCTTTTTGTAATGAATTCCCTGAGCTTCACGAACGAGGGTTATCGGTCAAGCCACCAAAGAATTTAAAATCTTGTAGGGGCGAATAATCATTCGGCCCTACAACAAAACACAATTTCCAACCATTCCACCATCGTCACCATCGTAGGGGCAGACCTATGTGTCTGCCCCAATATGATGTTATCAAAGTTGCCAAAAATGTAGGGGCGACCGGCCGGTCGCCCCTACAATCTTTCAAGATTTCCCAGGTGAATTAAACCTTTGGAGATTTATTAGACATCGGATGTTTCGCAAACATCCGATGTCTTTAAACAAAGATGTGGGCGACTGAATGTTTGCCGTTCCAGAACAATTGATAAAAGGTAGATTTAATGATTTACACTTGCTAAGTTGGAATCAATTTTTAATCACCAAAAATTTACATTTCTAACATCAAAAAATAGAGTTGTAACTATTTGATAAATTTAAAGTTTTCAACTTCGCTTTTTCTTGCTACTCCAACAACTCGGGAAAAGCTTAGTGGTCCGATGATTTGCGGAATGTAGGCAACCGCATCGACTTGGTCATCGTGGTTGCCATAGGGAAATTGTAGTAGTTCCTGCTCAAAGTTGTCGAGCCAATAGGCATTCCGCTGCAAGTAAACCATTTCCGATTCTATCAAAGCCGAGACAGCAAGCGCTCGGGCAAATTTATCCTTGTCGGGTCTAAGCTCCTTCACTGGTAGTCCCCGTCGCCTTGCCATTTGAATCAAAGAATATTGATACTGCACCGATTCGATACCTATTACTGTCGGCTTCCAACGAGAAAAAATTTGAAGAAGGAAATCCAAATGCCCTGCTGCCTCGATTTTCTTTCTTTCGACTTCGAGAATGAAAATTTCCCGATTCGTGCTGACTGCAAAAACAACCCCAACGGTGTAATCGGACTGCTCTTTTTCTTTTATTGCAAGGTCGACAGTTGCAAAAATTGAACAATCTTCAATTCGGTGGTATTCTTTTTTAACTTCCCGATTCGATATTTTATCGACAATAATCAAATTATTTTCAACAGAGAAATAGCGAAACTTTTCTTTTTTGAAAACTCTTCCAGTTTCGAATATCGGCTCTTGCTGATACAGAGCCGAAAACCAAAAATTCCCCAAAATCTTTTTTTGTTCCAAAACACTTTCGCGACCGAAGCGCGATTCCCAAAGCAGTTCCCCTGGCTTTCTGCCCAGCGGGTCTTCTTGCCCTGCAATTACGGGGATTTTCACCAAAAACCAAAGCGAAGGATTTTCTTTGCCTAAATTCTTGTCCAAACCATCCTTCTTGATTTCCACAAAATCGTTCGTTTTCAAGATTCTGCCCACGAGGTCGTCGTCGTGCCAGCGTGTCATCACAAGAAGCAAAACGCCATCGGGCTCGAGCCGTGTGAACAAAGTTGCCTTGAACCAATCCCAAAGCGAGTCCCTTTGCCGAAGGCTCAAAGCTTCCTTCTGGTTTTTTATCGGGTCATCGATAACTATTGCATTCGCCCCGAGACCAGTCAGCAAGCCCCCTGCACCAACGCAATAAATCTTACCTCCGCCGGGAAGAACACGGATGGACGATGCAGAGCGGTCGGCTCGGTCAAGCGTAATCGAAAATAGCGATTCCCCGTGCTCAGCGATTAATTCTCGAATCCGCTTGCCCCATTCCTTTGCTAAGTTGTTTTGATACGAAACAACCATAACCGTGTGGTTCGTAATATTGCCGATGTACCAAAATGGAAAAAGCTTGGAAATCAATTCAGATTTGCCAAATCTCGGCGGAATATTTACAATCAACCTACGGAGTTCCCGGCGAGCCACCGAAAGCAACAATTCGTCGAAAAATTTTATGTGTGGAGGTTCCAACCATCGATTTTTGTAAACAATTTTTCCTAATGTCGAAGGTGAATAGAGCATTAATTTTCATTTTATTTTTTATTTTCATAATTTCAAATTTTGCATAAATGAAAAACAAGGGAAAATAATTTGTTTTGAAACAATTTAGAAACCGAAAATGTATGATATTACAGCACTTATGATAGTAAAGAACGGAGCCGAGCGAATCGGCAAAGCCCTTGCGTCGGTAGTCGATTTGGCTAAACAAATCGTTGTTGTGGACACAGGCTCAACAGACCGAACCCCGATTATCGCTTCGCAATTTGGTGCCGAACTATATTTTTATGAATGGGAAAATGACTTTTCGAAAGCGCGCAACTACGGCTTGCTCTTTGCTCGCTATCCGTGGGTTTTTGTTATCGACCACGACGAAGAATTGAACAAGCAAAGTTTCGTCCAAAACGCCCATCTCCTTGAACAACCCAACGTTGGCGGAATTCGAGTTCACATTGTAAACCACGTGCAAAGGGGCGATTCTTACACCAAAACGCATCATACCTACACAAGAATTTTTCGCAACGACCCAAGGATTAGGTTCGAAGGTCCCATACACGAACAAATAGCCCAATCTATCCTCGACGCAGGCTTCGAGTTGATTGAATCGGACATAACAATCGACCATTACGGCTACTCAACAATAAACATAGACAAGGTTAGCCGTAACAGAAAGATACTCGAAAAGACTTTGGCAGAAAATCCCGACGACGATTGGTCGCTCTTCAATCTTGCTGAGACAGAATTTTCGATTGGAAACATCGAAAAGGCACAATCGCTTTACGAAAGATTAACCGACTCCGTTCAATTGAACCCCGAACAGTTAGAAATGGTAAGAATTCGCTTGGGTCAAATTGCACTTAAAAAAGACGAATACGAAAAAGTCTATGATTTTTGCAACTTTATCAGCGAAGACCAACACCGCGAAGGACTTCGCCTGTTGGTTTGGGGAACTGCTCTGCTGATGGAGCATCGCTTCGAAGAAGCAAAAGAAATATTCGACAAGCCCGAACTCCAATTCTCCGATATGGTCGATAAAAACCAAATCAAAAACGCTTTGGAAATTATCTCCTTTTTAACGAAAAAAATTTGAAATTAAGAATGCTTTAAAGGAACAAATTTCTTAAAATTTTGAGGACTATAATGGAAATCAAAGACTTAAATGTTTGGATTACAGGAGCAAGTAGCGGGATTGGGCTGGCTCTTGCCCGCTCTTTTGCAAATCGCAATGCAACTGTGATTATCTCCAGTCGCTCAAAAGAAAAACTTGTCGAAGCACTGAAAACGTTTGACAACGACAAACGCGTTTTCATTTTCCCTTGCGATGTTTCTAATCCCGAACAAGTCAAGGCAGTTTACGATAGAATCTTGCTAAGCGGATTAAAAATAAATTTGCTAATCAATAATGCAGGATGTTATCATAGTGGTCCGTTTCTTAATTTTCCTTTGGAGAAGTTCGACGAGAGTTTTGCGACAAATGTACGTGGCGTGTTTCTTTGCACCAAAGCAGTTTTGCCCGAAATGGTGAAAGCAGGCTTCGGAATTATTGTAAATATTCTTTCGGTGGTAGTAATAAAGACTTTCCCCAACGCTTCTGTTTATTCAGCAACCAAGTCCGCTGTTCTTGCTATGAGTAAATCTTTGCGTGAAGAGCTCCGCGAAAAAAATATTAAGGTAATCAATGTATACCCTGGAGCAACTGCGACAAACATCTGGAACCGGCATATTGTTGAAAAATATGGCGAGCGTATGATGAAGCCCGACGAGATTGCCGAGGCAATTCTGTGCAACATCGAGGCTTCGCTTCGCAATGGAGTTATGGTCGAAGAACTTGTGATTAGACCACAATATGGCGACTTATAAATTGAAGCAGCAATTTTACTTCTGGAAATTTATCTGGGCAACAATTGTAATCACATTCATCGTGGGAGTTATTCCCTCGTCCAAAGCAAATTCACTTGACCAGAAGCAAGTCTTCGAAAAAATTTTGGACAAACTCTCCGGCGTCAAAACATTGAAAATCAACTTCAATCTTGGAAAGTCGCGATACAGCGGTATACTTTTCGTTGACCTTACAGGCAAGTATCGGCTCGAACTTAAGAAGGATTTGAAAACCGATAGAATTATCGTCTCGAACGGCAAGAAAGTGTGGAATTACAGCCTGTTCGAGAAAAAAGTAGTCATTTCGAGCCTCGAAACAGAGGAATCTTCGGGACTTCAAAACTTTTTCTCTCAGTTCAGCAAAGATTTTGCTCCTTTATCCTATACCAAAGAACTATCGAGCGAATTGGGAAGCAATTACATTTTAAAGGTCAAGTCCAACTCTACCAACCAAGTGGTGAAAATCTTTTTGACAGAACAGCTGGA
This sequence comes from Bacteroidetes/Chlorobi group bacterium MS-B_bin-24, assembly GCA_003731685.1. Classification (GTDB taxonomy): domain Bacteria; phylum Bacteroidota; class Ignavibacteria; order Kapaibacteriales; family UBA2268; genus Naka2016. Next base: position 336 of record RCNO01000003.1, on the reverse strand, counting down.
TATCAAAGGCGTAGAATTTGAAAATGATGGAAAGCCTACATTTTACAAAATTTTGAAGATAGAGTACAATCCAAAAATAAAAAAGAACTTTTTTGAATTCAAAATTCCCCGCGGGATAGAAGTAATCGATTTAAGCAACTAAAATGCCTTGTGGCAAAGGGGGAATAAAACCGCTTGTGAATATTTCAACACCTTCTTCCTTTTTCTTAACCAACTTACCATCAGACATCTGATTTTTTTAACCCGAAATATGCAATTAAAAGATTTAATTTTTTGTAATTTTAACAAAAATAATAGGTTGCAGGGATGAAAGAATTAACTAAAAAAGTTGAGCAG